>JBGPJR010000068.1:0-7859 GCA_041485545.1 Terriglobia bacterium | reverse complement strand
TCCTGCGTATAGATGGCGGCGGAGAGGCCGTAGCGCACGCCGTTGCCAATCTCGATGGCCGACTCCAGGCTGGCGCAAGGGATCACGCAAACCACCGGGCCGAAGATTTCCTCCTGCGCGATGCGCATCTGCGGCTGGACATTCGCGAAGACGGTAGGCTCGAAGAAGAAGCCGCCGGCGTGCGCCTCGTCCTGGAGGGCGTGGCCGCCGCAGAGCAGCCGCGCGCCTTCTTGGATACCGGCCTGCACGTAGCCTTCGACTTTGGCAAGCTGATCGCGGTTGATCAGGGGCCCCATCTGGACCTCCGGGTCCAGGCCGTTACCCACGCGAATCGTAGCGGCGCGCTCCACCAGACTCTCGACGAACTCCTTGTACACCTCTCGGTGCACCACCATGCGGCTGGAAGCGGTGCAGCGCTGGCCGGTTGTCCCGAAGGCGCCCCACACGGCGCCGTCAATGGCCAGCTCCAGGTCCGCGTCCTCCATCACAATGATGACGTTCTTGCCACCCATTTCCAGGTGCAGACGCTTGAATTGCGGCGCACACACCTCTGAGACGCGGCGGCCCACCGCGGTCGAGCCGGTAAAGGAAATCATCTTGACCTGCGGATGCGCCACCAGCGCTTCGCCGGCATCTTCGCCGTACCCGCACACCAGATTCAGCACGCCGCGCGGGAGACCCGCCTCGGCCAGGATGTTGACTAGGTGATAGCAGGAAAGCGGGGCATCCGCGGCTGGCTTGATCACCACGGTGTTGCCGCAGATCAGCGCTGGAAAGATTTTCCAGGCCGGAATGGCCATGGGGAAATTCCACGGCGTAACCAGCCCGCAGACACCGAGCGGCGCGCGGACGCTCATGGCAAACTTGTTGGCGAGTTCGGACGGCGTGGTCTGGCCATACTGGCGGCGGCCCTCGCCCGCCATGAAGTAGGCCATGTCGATGGCTTCCTGCACATCGCCGCGGGTCTCGGGGAGGACTTTCCCCATCTCCTGGGTCATGTCGGCGGCCAGCTCTTCTTTGCGCTCCTCCAGTAGGCGGGCCGCACGATAGAGGATCTCGGCGCGACGGGGCGCGGGAGTGAGCCGCCAGCGCGGGAATGCCTCCGCTGCCGCCTCCACGGCCACCGCCACGTCTTGCGCGTCCGAGCGCGAAAAGATGCCTACCACCTGGCGCGGGTCAGCCGGATTGCGGTTCTCAAAGACGGCACCGCTCCCCGACTCCACCCACTCGCCGTTGACGAAGTTTCGATAAAGCCTCGGGGAAGACATAGCAAGTTCCTCTTCGGAGTGGCTCGTTCCAGGGCCGGAACAGCATGGTAGCGCAGAGGTCCCTGTTTGGAAAGTGCTTGCGGAGAGAAGGGAGGCTTGTGAAACGGCGGAAGCTAGCCGGAGGGAACGCTGTCCGCCGCCGATTCGCTGGCGTCTGGCTGTTCGTACTGCGGGCCTAGATTCAGCCGGATCAGGGTCTGCGCGTCGATCTTGCCGGTGGGCTCCAGTCCGTGGGCGCTTTGGAAATTCTGCAGAGCTTGAACGCTACTCTTGCTCCAAAGGCCGTCGACCGGCCCGTCAAAATAACCGGCGTCCGCCAGAGCCTGCTGAATCTCCTGATAGCGGTCCCGGGCAGGGCTTTTCTGCCCGATGGGTAACCGCGCCGGTTTCTTAGCCGGCGCTTTGGTCGAGCTCTTGGCCGTGGCCGGGGACTTGGCAGGCACCGTCTTTTTCGAAGCAGCGGCGGACGAAGCGGTAGGAGCTACCTTCGTCTTCTGCTGCGCTCCAGACGCCAAGCCGGGCAGGAACAGGATCGCAAGAACAGCGGAAGAGATACGGTGGGAACTAGCCATGTTTACAGAAAGTCCCTTTGCGCGGCCAGGGCGGCTGCTGGTAGCCGCCCTGGCGCAGAACGAAGTTACGGTAAGGTTCCAGCCAGATACAGACTCGTGGTGTCGCCGCCCTGATTTCTCTGGACCAGGAAGACCACATCGGACTTGGGAGCCAAGCTGCGCTGCATGCGCAGCACGTCATCCACCTTGCTGACGGCCTGATGGTTGACCTCCAGAATCACGTCCCCGCGCTGCAGCCCCACTTCCTCGGCAAAGCTGTCCGCATCCACACTGGTCACCAGCACGCCGCTGCTGGCGGAAATCCCCAGGCGGCCGGCAATATCCGGCGTGATGTTCTGGATGGAGATGCCAAACTTGACATCGGTGCCGCCCGACTGGCCGGGCTGCTCCTCTTGTTGGGAGCCCAGTTGGTCCGCAAAGACCTGCGAACGGTCTCCGATCGTCAGCTTGGTCTCCTGCTGTTTCTTGTCGCGCAAGTAGCTCAGATTGATGGTCTGGCCCACCGGTGTTTCCGCGACCTTAGCGACCAGATCATCGCCATCTTTGACGGGCTTGCCGTCCATGGCAGTGATCACGTCTCCCTGCTTTAGACCGGCTCGGGAAGCCGGCCCGTCCGGCTCCACCTTGGTGATGATGACGCCATGGTCGGCCCCGAAGCTACGCAGCAGCACCGGGGTCTGGTCCGATTGGAAGTGAACGCCAATGGAGCCGCGGGTCACCTTACCGCTCTTGACGATCTGGTTGTAGACCTGAACCGCCGTGGTGGACGGCAGCGCGAAACCGACCCCGGCGTAGCTGCCCGTTCCCGTGGCGATGGCGGTGTTGATGCCGATCACTTCTCCCGCCATGTTCACCAGCGGTCCGCCGCTATTGCCCGGATTGATGGCCGCGTCGGTCTGGATGAAGCGCTGAAAACTGGAGCCGTTAATGTCCCGCCCCTCGGCGCTCACGATGCCGGCCGTAACCGTTTCTTCCAATCCAAACGGGCTGCCAATCGCAAGCACCCAGTCGCCTACGTTCAGCCCGCTGGAGTTGCCAAACTTGGCAGACCTCAGCGGATGCTCCGCCTCAATCTTGATCACCGCCAAGTCCGTTTCCGAGTCCGTGCCCACCACCTTGGCATCATAGAGCTTCGGATCGTCCTGAATCTTGACCTTGATCTTGGTGGCGTTCCCGACCACATGGTTATTGGTCAGGATGTAACCCTTGGGATCAATGAGAATTCCCGAGCCCAGGCTGCGCTGCGTGAGATCGGGCTGATCCGTTCCAAAGGGTCCCTGATCGAAAAAGCGTTGGAACAGGTCATAGGGATCGGCGCCCCCTTCCGGCGCTGGCCCTCCGCGCTGACGAAAGCTGCTCGCGCGCACCGTAGACTCGGTATTGATGTTAACGACCGCCGGTGCGACCTCTTTGGAAATCTTAGAAAAAACCGTGGAGAGCTGCACTGGATTGGGAAGCTCCACCTGAGCCGCGTCCGATGCCTTCCCCTGCTGCGCTCGCACGCCATGCGAAACCAGCGTCCCGATCAAAATACCAATCGAGAGCGTAAATGCGATCGCCACTGTGGCGAACATCCGGCGCTGCCGTACGGAGCGCCAAATCGGTCTGTCCATATTCATTGCAATTGCCTCCGGACCGTGGAAACGGGGGAGCCACCTGCTGCCCCTGCTTTATGCTTTATTTGCAGCATTATACCACGGGCAAAAACTCTTCTCTTGCCAATCTCTTCGGAATGAGAAAGGACCAAACTGCTCAACACCGCCGGCCCCTTTCCCCTCTGCGGGGCTTCTAAGAAGCACCCACAAACAAGTAGATGCAGTATCACCCCGGAAAGTTTGCCCGGCCCTGGCACTTGATCTGCCAAAGCCTGCCTCCTTATAATAGCGGAAGGAACGAGGTGCTCTCCAATGGGTAATATAGGAATGCCGGAATTAATTGTTATATTTGTCGTTGCGCTGCTGGTCTTCGGGCCCAAGCGGCTGCCGGAACTGGGCCGCTCGCTGGGCAGAGGAATCTCCGAATTCCGCCGCGCCTCCACGGACTTGAGGAGCTCCATCGAGCGCGAGATCCAAACCGCCGATGCGGAGCGTTCCATCGCTCCCACTCCGACCCCGCCTGCTGAGAACACGGGTCTCAATGCCCCCAAGTCCTGAGAGCGAGGACCGCGGGCTCCCCGCAGCCCGCCCCGATTCCGCTGATCCGCCGTCTCGGACCAACCGCCAGGACCCGGTGCTCCCGCCGAGCGAGGCGGAAGCCAGCGCGTCTTCCAGCCAAGCCGCTCCGCAGATCACCGTAGACGAGTACCCGGCCGAGTGGGACGACTCGGGAGGCGGTCCTCCGTCACCTCCGTATCGAGACGACGACCCGACCGGAGGTGAGCCGCCGGAGTTCAGCAAGATGTCGTTCCTCGACCACCTGGAAGAGTTGCGCCGGCGACTCATCCGCTCGATCATCGCCATCGGCCTTGCGTTCGGCATTTGCTGGTGGCAGTCGGATCGCCTTTTCGGATGGCTGGCCGGGCCGATCGTCCAAGTGCTCAAAGATCTGGGCATGGATGACCACCTGGTCGTCACCAGTCCCACGGAGGCCTTTACCGTTTACGTACAGCTCTCCATGGTGGCCGGAATCTTCCTCGCCTCCGGCTATATCATCCAGCAGCTCTGGGGCTTCATCTCGCCCGGCCTTTACCCGCACGAAAAGCGCTACGCGTTCCCGTTTATTACGCTTTGCACGCTGCTGTTTGTTGGCGGCGGAGCCTTCGCCTATTTTGTTGCCTTCCCGGGAGCGCTACGATTCCTGATATCGTTCGGCAGCCGCTTCCGCCCCATGATCACCGTGAAGGAGTATTTCAGCCTGGCCGTCACGATCATCCTGGGCATGGCCCTCGTCTTCGAGTTGCCGGTGCTGATTCTGTTTCTCACGCTGCTGCGCCTGGTCACGCCGGGCTTCTTGTGGCGCAACACTCGCTACGCCACGCTGATAATCTTCATTGCAGCGGCGGCGATCACGCCCACTCCCGATGTGCCGACCATGATGCTGTTTGCTATGCCCCTGCTCGGCCTGTACTTCCTCGGCATCGGGCTCTCCTATCTGGTGGTGCGGATGCGAGGACGGAGAGTCTAGAGATTTCCCAGATGGCACGCCAACCGCAGAGAACATCCCGGCGCAACCGCGCCTTGCTCGCAACCGCGGCGATCGGCGTGATCGCCTTGCTGGGCTGGGCCGCCTCTTCGCTCACGCCACAGAACACCGCCATCGGAACAGCGGCGCTGGACCACATCAAGGCCTTGGTTGCCTTCGGGCCCCGGCCCTCCGGTTCCGATGCGCACCAAAAGATGCAGGCTTATATCGTCGAACAGTTGCGCCAGGCCGGCCTCGCCGTGGAGCAGGATTCCTTTGCGGTGCAAACCCCCATCGGTGCCGTGCCCATGAGCAACATCATCGGGCGCGTCGCCAAACCCGGCGGGAGCGGTGGCGGCCGCATCGTCGTCCTCGCCAGCCATTACGACACCAAGCTGGAGAAGAATTTCCGCTTCGTCGGTGCCAACGACGGAGGCTCCAGCACGGGACTGCTGCTGGCGCTGGCGCCGCTGCTGGCCCAGCGCGGGCTGAGCCACGAAGTCTGGCTGGTCTTCTTCGATGGCGAAGAAGCCTTTCGCGAACAGTGGAGCGCCGACGATTCGCTCTACGGCAGCCGTCATCTCGCCGCCAAGTGGAAGGCCGAAGGCGTCCTGCCACGCATCGGCGCATTCTTGCTCGTGGACATGATCGGCGACGCTGACCTGGACTTACTCCGTGACGCGAACTCCACGCCCTGGCTGCGCGACCAGGTATGGCAGACGGCGCAGCGGCTGGGCTACTCGCGCAACTTCCTCAACAAAGACAGTGCCTACGAGGACGATCACCTCCCCTTCGTGCGTGCGGGCGTCCCGGCCGTGGACCTGCTTGACCTCAACTACGGTCCCGGCAACCGCTACTGGCACACCGCCGAAGACACCGTGGACAAGCTCAGCGCCCGCAGCCTGCAGATCGTCGCCGACGTCCTGCTCCAGACCCTCTCCGACCTGGACCGCCAGCAGTAGCCGCAGCTCCCGTGCGATAATGGCGCTATGGGCCAGCACGTTGTGCAGGACAGCGCGCAGATCACGGTGCGGCTGCCCGGCGATTCCTACACCATCCTGATTCTCGAAGGCTTGTTGGGAAGAGCCGGAGAGGCGCTGCGGGAGCGTGCGGCCGGCCGCAAAGTCTTTATTCTTTCCGACGAAACGGTCTGGAAGCTCTGGGGCAAGAAACTCCTGGAGGGCCTGCGCCCGCTCGAGCCCGGCGTGATCCGCATTCCTGCTGGCGAGCAGCACAAGCGCCTGGCCACGGTCGAAAAAATCGCGCAGCAGCTCTCCGAGATGGGCGCGGAGCGGTCCAGCTTGCTGCTTGCTCTGGGCGGCGGCGTAGTCGGCGACATCGCCGGTTTCGTCGCCTCCATTTTTTTGCGCGGCATTGACTACGTGCAAATTCCCACCACGCTACTGGCGCAACTGGACAGCGCCATTGGGGGCAAGACCGGCGTCAATCTGGCCATCGGCAAGAATCTGGTCGGCACCTTTTACCAGCCCCGCATGGTGCTGGCCGATCCAGCCGTGTTAAAGACGCTGCCCGAGCGGGAGTTGCACGCCGGATTGTTTGAGGCCATCAAGTGCGCCGTAATCGGCGACCCGGACCTGTTCGAGTTTCTGATGGTGGCGCGAAAAAGCGTGCTCAGCGGCAATCCCGCCGCGCTGCAGCACATCATCCAAGCCTGCGCCGCGCTCAAGGGCAGCGTGGTCGGCCGCGATGAGCGGGAGGGCGACCTGCGCCGCATCCTGAACTTCGGCCACACGCTCGGCCACGCCATCGAGGCCGCCACGCACTATCGCCGCTTCCTGCACGGCGAGGCCGTGGCCTGGGGCATGCTGGCGGCCACACGCCTGGCCGTGGAACAAAAGATGCTCCCGCCTTCGGAAGCCTCCCGCATCGCGGCGCTCATCGTTGCGTATGGCCCCGTGCCGTCTCTGGGGAAAATTCCGCTGGCTGACCTCAGCGTGCACCTCGGCGTGGACAAGAAAGTCCGCGACGGCAAGATTCATTTTGTGTTGCCACGCCACATCGGGGAGGTCGCCATCGTCGGCGGAATCGAAGCGCAACAGGCGCTCCGCGTCTTGGAACAGGTGATGCGCGAAGACCCCTTCCACCCGGTGGCGCGCCCCGCCGGCCGGGCCGTCGCAAAGTCGCGTGGAGCTTCCAGCGCAGCCGACGGATCAGTCCACGCCAAGCAGCCTGCCCGCCGCGCGATACCCAGCAGGGCTGCCCAGCCGTGACGCCGCCGCGCCGGGCAACTCCGGGCACGCGCCCCACCGGCATTACGGAAGAAAAAGCCGCTGCCCGCTACGTCCGCGATCTGTTCTCCGGCATCGCCGGGCGCTACGACCTGCTCAATCACCTGCTCTCGTTTCAAATGGACCGCTACTGGCGCCTGGCCGTGGCCCGCCGGTTTCGCCGCCGCATGAATGCTCCCGACGCGCGCGCGCTGGACCTCTGCTGCGGTACGGCCGACCTGGCGCTGGCTCTTTCGCGCTACGGCTCGGCGCCGGTAGTGGGGTGCGATTTTTCGCACCCCATGCTCACCCGCGCCCGCGAAAAATTCTTGCAACGCGGGCGGGCACCGCTCGCGGCGGAAGCCGATGCCCTGCAGTTGCCCTTTGCCGACGGCACATTCGATCTGGTGGTCTCCTCGTTCGGCTTCCGCAACCTGGTCAACTACCGCGCGGGGCTGGCCGAGATTCGCCGGGTGCTGAAGCCGGGCGGGGAGGTGGGAATCCTGGAGTTTTCCGAGCCGCGTGGCTGGCTCCGTCCCATCTACTCGTTTTACTTTCACCGCATCCTGCCGCGCCTGGGCGAGTGGGTTTCCGGCGTGCGCGGCTCTTACAGCTACTTGCCCGGCTCCGTGGACCGCTTCCCGGAACGCGAGGAACTCGCCGCCTGGATG
>JBGPJR010000067.1:0-7865 GCA_041485545.1 Terriglobia bacterium | reverse complement strand
GCTGGAGCGCGGCCGCGAGCCGGAGGTGCTCGCGCGGCTGCTGAAGCACTTGAAGGAAAGCGAGGCGAAGCACAGCCCCGCCAGCCCCGCTGAGGAACCGCCTCCGCCCAAACCCGCTCCCCACGACAGCTAGCGGTTCTGTTTCCGGCTAGCCGCTTTACCTATTCGCTGGTGGTTACCCAGCTTTTCAATGTAATTAAGGTCCTTTAGGACAAACCATGATCGCCATTCCCTCGCTGGTTCCCATTGCCGAAGACCTGCTCGCCCTTGAGGTGGAGGAGCTTGCCCCCCTACCGGCCCACTCGAAAGCCGGAGGATGCTTAGGCCTGCGCTCGAACCACGAGAACCGGGCACGGAGCATGACGCACCACGCCCTCGGCAACGCTGCCTAGCAGGAGCTTCTGCACTTTTCCGCGTCCGTGGCTGCCGATCACGATGACATCGGCGGACCAGTTTTTCGCTCCCTCCACGATCTTCGCAGCGGGATTTCCGACCTCCAGGAACTCTAGAGCGGCAGGGCTCATCGGCGCCCGTTCCCGGAAGGCTGCCAGCAGCTTCTTGGCCTCTTGTTCCGCCATTCGCAGCAGAACGTCGCTCGGGACGCCGCTCGAGGCAGCGTCCAGAGTGGCCGGATCAGTCACGTAGACAAAGGCCATTTCGGCCTTGAGGGACTTGGCTAACTCCGTGCCAACATCAGCAGCATGGGCAGCGATCGTGCTCTCGTCTACGGCAATGAGAATTCGTTTGAAGCTCACTTCACGGCTCCTAAGGAATAGTTCAGCGTACTCTTGGAACTCTAACACAATCGCCCGTTGTGTCCGTATCCGCAGGTTGCCCGGACCGCCGGATGCGGTCGACTCAAGGGTGTGCACCGCCGCTTGATTGTTCGCTTCCCTTGCTGCTTCAACGGTACAATCGGCGCGTAGACTGATGTCGCACGATTTCGATCTTCGAGGCGTGGCCCCTTGGGGCCGCAGTGCGGCGGAGTATGAAGCCTTCTTCGCGCTCTCTGATGTGCCCCCGTCTGCCCGCTTGTTGGACTGCGGGGGAGGGCCCGCCTCGTTCGCTGCGGAGTGGGGCGCTCGCGGCCGGTTCGTCGTGGCCGCAGACCCCATTTATTGCTTGTCTCCCGGCAGCATCGCTGCTGAGTTCGAACCCACAGCCAGCCGCATGCTGGAAGGTATGCAGAAGGCGCATGACCGGTTCCGGTGGGACCACTACGGAAGCCCGGAGAATGTCATCGAGCGGCGGCGGGAGGCCTTGGCAGCATTCATCGCCGATTTTCAAAGCCCCGCGCGAGCGGGGCACTATGTCGCCGCTTCCCTTCCCGAACTACCTTTCCAATTGGAGACTTTCGACCTAGTCCTCTGCGCTAACCTGCTCTTCCTTTACTCCGAAGAGCTTGACTTGGATCTGCACTTGGCCTCGCTGCGCGAAATGCTGCGCGTAGGGCGGGAGGTACGGGTTTTCCCCCTGCTCGACATGGACGGCCGGCCTTCCGTGCACCTGGAAGCCAGCGTTCGTGCACTACAGGCCTCGGAACACGTTGAGCTCGTACCGGTGCCGTTCGAGTTTCGGCGCGGGGATTCTCGGATGCTGCGCCTGACCCGTCTGGCCTCGCCTTGAGCGCGGGCGAAGGCGGGGCGCTTGATTTTTCTATGACAAGAAAGAAGAACTTCGTGGAGCCGCTTGGGTGTATGCTGTCGGTAGTTAGGGAACGCCAAACAAGAGTATCAGTTGCGGAGGAGCGTGCTATGTCTTTCCTGAAAAGGAAGCTTGTGGGTCGTTGCCGGATGGTGCCGAGCCGCTATTTTGCCGTCGCTTTCGTGGTGGTCGTGCTTTCGCTGTCCATGCTGAGCGTGGCTCCAGCCAGAGCCGCGTCGTGCGAGAGTCTGAAGTCCTTGGCGCTGCCAAATACTACGATTGACATGGCGCAACTGGTGCCGCCCGGAGAACTGAAACTGCCTGCGGCCGGAGGGGGCGGCGAAGAAGGCAACGCGTCGGCGAACGCATCGCGATACAAAGATCTGCCCGCTTTCTGCCGCGTAGCGGCCACGATCAGGCCGACCTCTGATTCCGATATCAAGATGGAAGTCTGGCTCCCTGCTTCCGGTTGGAATGGAAAATTCCTGGCAGTCGGCAACGGCGGCTGGGCCGGTTCGATCAGCTACTCGGCGATGGCCCCGGCGCTTCAGGGCGGTTTCGTCACCGCCTCGACCGATACGGGTCACACCGGCGGCAGCGGAAGCTTTGTGCAGGGACACCCCGAGAAACTGGCCGACTACGCGGGTCGCGCAATCCATGAGATGACGGTCAAGGCCAAAGCGATTGCAGAAGGCTTCTACGCCAGCGCTCCCCGGTTTTCCTACTTTCAGGGCTGCTCGACTGGCGGCAGGCAAGGCTATACGGAGGCGCAACGCTACCCGGCAGATTACGATGGTATCGTGGTCGGCTCCGCAGCCAACCCGCGGTCGACCCTCGCCCTGTGGCAAACTTGGGTTGGCGTTGTCGCTTTGAAGGATCCGGCGAGCAGGATTCCGACGACCAAGTTACCGGTCATCCACGCCGCGGTGCTGGAGGCTTGCGACGCCAAGGACGGACTCAAGGACGGCCTGATCGACGATCCCAGAATCTGCAAGTTCGATCCGAACGTTCTGCTATGCAAAAGCGGCGATGGCCCGTCGTGCCTGACGGCGGCGCAGGTGCAGACGGTCACGAAACTTCTGAGTCCTATCAAGGATTCCCGCACCGGCGCCCAGTTCTCTCCCGGTTTGCTGCCGGGCAGCGAGATCAATTGGGCACCCAATATTACAGGCACCGACCCTCGTTCTTCCGCAACTGATCACTTCAAGTACGTCGTGTTCCAGGATCCGAACTGGGACTGGCGGACGCTCAATCCCGACATGGATGCACCCAAAGCCGCAGCAACGGAAAGCCACCTTAACGCGTACGATCCGAATATCAAAGCTTTCCTGGCGCGCGGCAAGCTCTTGGTGTACCAAGGCTGGGCTGACCAGAACATCCCCCCCATGTTTACCGTCAACTATTACGACAGAGTAGTGGAAACTTTGGGCGGAGCCGCCAAGGTCCACGATTCCTACCGCCTGTTCATGGTTCCCGGGATGGGGGTTTGCAGCGGCGGTGACGGGCCCAACACGTTTGATGCGCTCGGCGCAATGCAGCAGTGGGTGGAGAACAAGAAAGCGCCGGATCAGGTGATCGCGTCACACAGCACGGACGGCAAGGTCGACCGCACGCGCCCGCTGTGCCCGTATCCGCAGGTTGCCAAGTACAAAGGCACAGGAAGCATCGACGATGCGGCCAACTTCGCGTGCCAGGCGCGCTAAACTGAAGAACCCGCTCTGGCGCAGCCGAAGTCCGCAAGAAGACTGTTGGGCCCCGGAATCGCGCTATTCCATGATATGGAGTAGCTTATGAACTGGCGAGCAGGTCATAGTGATCGTGGCGCGGCATGAGCGGGAAATGGAGCTTTGGCTTCGTTGTTGCCCCCGCGCCTAAGAGCGTGATGAACGTGGAGGATTTCAGAATGCAGTCGATGCAGCCTTTGTACGACGTGGAAGCGGTTCGACCGATGTGGGAGGAGCTGGTGCAATGCGGTGTCACACCGCTCCAGACGCTTGCGGATGTGGACGCTGCGCTGGCCCAGCCGGGAACCACGCTGGTGGTCGTGAATTCGATCTGCGGCTGCGCCGCCGGAGCCGCCCGGCCGGGGATCACCCAGGCGCTGCAAAGTGCCGTCATTCCGGACCAGTTGACCACCGTCTTTGCGGGAGTCGACCGCGCGGCGACCGAACGCGTTCGCGAGCGGATGCCCCAGGTGCCTCCCTCGTCGCCGTCCGTCGCCATCTTCCGTGACGGCGCGCCGATCTACGCCCTCGAGCGGCGGCATATCGAGCGCATGACGGTCGAGGAGATTGCTACAGAGCTGGTGCGGGCGTTCCGTCAGCATTGCACCCGCCCGGGACCCTCCGTGCCGCGCGAGGCTTACGAGAAGGTCGTGCACGCGCGGACGTGCGGCTCCCAAATACCGACCTTCCGAGGCTGATGCCACCCACGGCACATGAATCGTGCCGTGGCGATTCGCTGCTCTCCCCCGCTTGATTTTTCGGCCAGCCTGCTGCTACAACGGTAGCAGCAGCGCGCGGTGTGCGCGCTCCTGGAGACGAACACCGTGCCGGTCATTACCCTTCCCGACGGAGCCACCAAGGTCTACGACCAGCCTGTGCCCGCGCGTAAGGTGGCGGAGGACATCAGCCGCTCGCTCGCCAAGAAGGCCGTCGGCGTGCGCATCGACGGGCAGCTCCGCGACCTCGCCACGCCCATTGATCACGATGTCAGCGTGCTGTTTGTGGTGGAAACGGCCGAGAACGGCAGGCGCAGCCCGGACGCTTTGTTCCTCCTGCGGCATACCTCCGCGCATGTGATGGCGGAGGCGATCCAGAAGCTCTGTCCGCGGGCGCAGCTGGTCTATGGCCCGCCGACCGAGGACGGCTTTTTTTACGACATCCGGTTCCCGGAAAACGAAAGCATTTCCTCCAAGGACTTCGAAAAGGTTGAGCATCTGATGGCTGAGATCGTGGCGGCGGACAAGCCCATCACGCGCTACGAGATGCCCGAGGAGCAGGCGCTGGCTAAGCTTCACGAGGAAGGCAACAAGTACAAGGTGGACAATGCCCTCCGAGCGCTGGAAGGTGCTGGCGGCCCGGCTCCGGGCGAGGCGCGCAGAAAGCCGCCCTTATCCTTTTATGCCACCGGGCAGCCCGGCCAGGACTGGGAAGACCTCTGCAGCGGACCGCATCTGCCGAGCACCGGCCGCATCAAGGCCTTCAAGCTCATGTCGCTGGCCAGCAGCTACTGGCACGGCGATGAGACTTCGGACCGGCTGACGCGCGTCTACGGCACCGCCTTTTACGACAAGGCGGAGCTGCAAGAATACTTGAAGCGGCTGGAGGAGGCGCGCGAGCGCGACCATCGCGTCATCGGCAAGAAACTCGGCCTATTTACCCTGGATGAGATGGTGGGGCCGGGCCTCATTTTGTGGACCCCGGCCGGAGCGGTGGTACGCCAGGAGCTGCAGAACTTTATCTCCGCCGAGCTGAAGAAGCAGGGGTACTTGCAGGTGTTCACGCCGCACATCGGCAAGCTGGACCTCTACCGCACCAGCGGACATTATCCCTACTACGCGGACTCTCAGTACCCGCCTTTTGTGGAGCGTGAGACGCTGGCGCAGCTGGCCAGGGAGGGAGTCTCCTGCGCCGAGCTGGTTCATCGGCTGGAGAAGGGCAACATTGACGGCTACCTGCTCAAGCCCATGAATTGCCCGCACCACATCCGAATTTTCGCCAGCCAGCGGTACTCTTACCGCGACCTACCGATCCGGCTGGCGGAGTTCGGCACGGTTTATCGCTGGGAGCAGTCGGGCGAGTTGAACGGGATGGTGCGCGTGCGCGGCCTTACGCAGGACGACGCCCACATCTTTTGCCGCGAGGACCAGCTCAGCCAGGAACTGAACGGCTGCCTGTCGCTGGTGAAGACCGTCCTGCAAACCCTGGAGATGAAGGACTACCGCGTGCGCGTCGGGCTGCGCGGTCCCGATTCCTCCAAGTACGTTGGCAAGCCCGAAGTGTGGGACAAGGCGGAGGAAGCGTGCCGCCAGGCGGCAGCGACTTTGGAAATCCCGTTTACGATGGAGCCCGGCGAAGCCGCCTTCTACGGCCCTAAAATCGATTTTGTGGTGAAGGACGTGCTCGGGCGGGAATGGCAATTAGGCACGATTCAGGTGGACTACAATCTGCCGGAGCGATTCGATCTGGGCTATGTCGGCAGCGACAACCAGTTACATCGGCCCGTGATCATTCATCGGGCGCCGTTCGGCTCCATGGAGCGGTTCTGCGGTGTGCTGATCGAGCACTTCGCCGGAGCCTTCCCGGTCTGGCTGGCTCCGGTGCAGGTGCTGGTTTTGCCGATCAGCGAAAAACACCAGGAGTATGCGCAGCAACTCACCTCTGCGCTGCGCCAGGACGGAGTCCGCGTGGAGATGGATGACCGCAACGAAAAGATCGGGCTGAAGATTCGAGAGGCACAGCTTCGCAAAGTGCCCTACATGCTGGTGGTCGGTGATAAAGAGGCTGCCAGCAACACGGTGAGTTTGCGCACCCGCAAGGGCGGCGACCAGGGGAGCCTCCTGCGGGAAGAGGCTTTTCAACTCATCCAGCAGGCCATTGGGACCCGGCAGGCAGAGGGCTAGACGAACAAAGGCCTGTGCTATAATCGTTTTTCGTTGAAACAGGGCCTATACGAGATTCTTCGCAAGGGCCAGGCGCCCTCAGCGGAGAGTCAGGCTCGCAAACGGGGAGGGTTTTATCGCGGGGGTCAATATTCGAGTCAATGAGCGGATTCGGGCTCGCGAGATCCGCGTCATTGATGACAACGGAACGCAGCTGGGAATCATGCCGCCGCCGGACGCGCTGAAGATCGCGCGGCAGCAGAATCTGGACTTGGTGGAAATCTCGCCGACCGCGGTGCCGCCGGTCTGCAAGATCATGGATTACGGCAAGTATGTCTACCAGCAAAACAAGCGAGCCCACGAAGCGCGGAAAAATCAGCACACCATCGTCATCAAGGAAGTGAAATTCCGTCCGGTGACGGACGAGCACGATTACGAGTTTAAGAAGAACAATATCCTGCGTTTCTTGAAGGAAGGCGACAAGGTGAAAGCCGTAGTGAAGTTCCGGGGACGGGAGATTTCTCATTCCGAAATCGGAAGGCGTATCATGGAGCGCCTGATTCAGGACCTGTCCGATGGGGGCACGGTCGAGTTTAACCCCCGCATGGAAGGCTTCGACCTGACCGCCGTGTTCACGCCCAAGAAATAGGCCGCCGGCTTACCCGCACCGGACGTTGGCAATCCGGATCGAAACAGGACGGCCAGATGGTTGGAGGAGATTTTCGTGCCGAAGATTAAAACGCATCGCGGCGCCGCCAAACGGTTCCGCGGCACGGCGGGAGGCAAATTCAAGCGCCACCATTCCTTTGCGCGCCACATTTTGACCTCCAAAGCGAAGAAGCGGAAACGGAAGCTGCAAAAGAGCGCGCTGGTCGCGCCGGGCGATCAGGGACGGGTTCGCATGATGCTTCCCTACGCCTGATCCCCAGTGGCGCCCAGCGCAGCCACTGGACCGTACAATGGAGAGAGAGTGAACTGTGCCTAGAGTCAAGCGAGGAACCAAGCGTGTGGCGCGGCGGCGCAAAATCCTGGGCCGCGCCAAAGGCTATTTTTTAACTAAGAGCAAGCTGCATCGTTCTGCCAAGGAAGCGGTCCAGCGGGCTCAGCGCTTCAGCTACCGCGACCGGCGAACGCGCAAGCGCCAGTTTCGTCGGCTGTGGATCGTTCGCATCGGCGCGGCGGCGCGCCTGCATGAGCTGTCTTACAACCGCTTCATCAACGGGCTGAAGCGCGCCGGGATTGAACTGGACCGCAAGATCCTGGCGGATATTGCCGTCAAGGATGTGGTTGGTTTTGCCAGCCTGGCGGCTCAGGCCAAGCGTGCCCTGGCCGCCTAACGGTCTTTGCGATACCGGTGCGGCCTTCCCCCTGTGAGGGGGAGCGAAGCGAGGAATCTGCTTTTCTTTTCTCCACGAGCCCGCATGTGAATGAGTTCTTCTGACCATCCCAGCTTAGAACTGACCGAAGCCGTCCAGCGTGCGCTGGAGGAATTAGGTGTTCGCGACGTCTCTGCGTTGCAGGATCGTTTCGCGCGCCTGGAGGCGCAACTTCGCCGAGAAATTGAGCCCTTGCAAGCCGGGGCCACTGAGGATGCTGTGGAGGCACTGCGCGTGCGCTG
>JBGPJR010000066.1:0-7884 GCA_041485545.1 Terriglobia bacterium | reverse complement strand
CGTAGCACAGGTTATTAGTCAGCGGGCAGAGGTAGTCAATGCGGTCGGTTAAGGTGATGGCCTGATGGTAGGTTTTGTCTTCGCAGCTCTTCTCAATCCCGGTGTGCAGATAGCCAATCTCGGGCGTGGCGCGAAGGATCGTTTCGCCATCCAGCTCGAGGATCAGTCGCAGGACCCCGTGCGTAGAGGGGTGCTGTGGCCCCATGTTGAGGACCAGCCTGCGGGAGCCGGTATCCGTGGCGACATCAGACATTAAAACGTACCGAAGCGGTTCTTGTTTCGCAGCCGTTAGGACTGTCTATCGCGAGGAGCGGCCGAACGACGAGCGCAAGGGGGACGCAGCCCCATTAGCGGTTGCCGGTAACGGGATAATCCTTGCGTAGTGGATGGCCTTCCCATTCTTCCGGCATCAGGATGCGCCGCAGGTCCGGATGGCCCGTGAAGCGAATCCCGAACAGATCGAAGACTTCGCGCTCGTACCAATCGGCCGCGCGCCAAACCGGCCGCACGGAAGCGATCTCGGCGCGGTCGCTGTGCAGTCGGCATTTCAACCGCAACAGTTGTTTGCGCTCGTAGCAGCGCAGATGGTAAATGACCTCGAAGCGGGGCTCGGCTGGATACCAGTCCACGGCAGTAATATCGGAGAGGAAATCATAGCCCCGCCGCGCCTTCAAGAACTCGCACAGGCGTTCCAGCCGTTGCGGGTCAATGACGAGCGTCAGCTGGTCGCGATCCACCTTGCCATCCAGGACCGCTTCCGCGTCCCAATCCAGCAGGGCGGCGACTTCGGGGAAGGAAGCAAGTTGAGGTGCAATCATCACAGTTCCTCTGGGTCCGAGCGGCTCCAGTCCAACACTCCCTTCTTCCACAGATAGACAAATCCGGGCAGCACCAGAAGCAGGAAGAGCATCATTTCAACGAAGCCAAACAGGCGCAGCTCATGGAAGATCACGGCCCAGGGATAGAGGAAAACGACTTCCACATCGAACAGAATGAAAACCATGGCGACCAAGTAAAACTTCACGCTGAACCGCTGGCGGGCATCCGTGGTGGGCACAATCCCGCATTCGTAGGGAGCGAGCTTTCGTCGCGTTCGGCGGTGCGTGCCCAGCAAGTAAGAAAGCAACAGCAGGGCCCCGGCAAGCAACAGCACCACCGCCAGCAACATCAACACGGGAATGTAGTTCTGAAAGTATCCGTAGGGCATGAAATCCGGATGCTATAATAGCCGGGAATTAACTGTAATCATGAATATAGAAGCCGCCTGCGTGCAAAGTCAAGTGACCTCTCCGAGGCCGTCCGCGGAGCACGGATGATCTTTGGATTCAACACCGATGTGGCCGGCAGAGACGGCGTCTACCACGTGCAAACGGAAGACCGTGGCGCGAAAAATCCCGTAGTGGAATCCATCGTTTACGTGGGCGGCAAGATCATGGGGAGGCGCAGGACCTCCTATTCTCCCAGGGAGGCAACCCCGGAGCGCATCGAGGAGTTGGTCCGGCGCCAGCACAAGGATTTGGTGGAGGCCATCCGCAGCGGAGTCTGGGTCCCGGGAGGAACGGATGGTCGAACGCTGCCGGCAACGCCCCAGGGCTACCAGATCGAACTGCTGAACCAGGACGGGGTCCGCCACGGGGAATACCTGCGGTTTCAGCTTTCCGTCAGAGACCGGGCGGAAAACAAGCCGGCCGCTGCAGTCGCCCTGGAGGTGCGCTGGCTGCTGGGAGGAACGGTAGCGGAAAAGCAGACGCTGGAGTCACAGGCTGATGGCGGGGCCGAGGTATGGTTTCCGACGCCCGGAGACCGCCGTTACGCCACTCTGCTGATTCGCGCGCAAGGTCCCGAGGGACGGGAAGTAGCCAAGTTTCACGTGCGGGGCTTCACGCAGAAGGGCTAGCGTGTTCGGCGGCGAGAGCATCGCGAGGAGCATTGACCATGGAAATCGTCATCAATGGTGAGGCCAAGCAGGTCGCTGCGCCGCTGAGTGTAGCGGAGTTGCTGGCGGTTCTCGATCTGAAGGGGGACCGCATTGCCGTGGAACTGAATCGGCAGATTGTGCGGCGCGGAAACTGGGCTGCTGTTAGACTCAACGACCAAGACCGCTTGGAAATCGTCCAATTTGTCGGCGGGGGGTAGCCACTGCGTGGCGGCCTTTGCGCTCGCACGCTACGCGGCTCGCGAGGAAGGTATCAAGCTGCTGCGCGGTCACTTCGCGGTTCGCCGCGGGGGACCATCCAGGATGTTATCCCGAGCCGTTACGACTTTCGCTCGGCGAGCAAGTGGCCCATCTTATCTTTCTTGGTTTTCAAGTACCGCTCGCTGGCTTGGTGCGGCACGCCTTCAATGGGGACGCGCTCCTGGATGGCGATGCCGTTCGCTTCGAGCGCGCGAAGCTTGTCTGGGTTGTTGGAAAGCAACCGGACCGCCGAAACCCCGTAGTATTGCAGAATGCCCGCGGGGAGTTCGTAGCTGCGCAGGTCTGCCTGGTAGCCTAGCTTGCGGTTGGCTTCCACGGTGTCTACGCCCTGGTCCTGCAACTGGTAGGCCTGCAGTTTGCTCATCAGGCCGATGCCGCGCCCCTCTTTTTCTTCGTAGATGATGAAACCGTAATCGCTTGTGCTCACCTGGGCCAGCGCCATCTCCAACTGGTCGCGGCAGTCGCAGCGCAGCGAGCCGAACACATCCCCGGTAAGGCATTGCGAATGAATCCGCACCAAAGGCACCTTGCCGGGCTGCGGCTCTCCCTTGAGAAGCACGACGGCCGCTTCCGGAGGTGAGGCCTGGGCCAGGCGAAATCCGCAGATGCGAAAATTCCCGTAGCGGGTCGGGAAGTCCGCCTCCGCAACTTTTTCCACCGCAATCCGTTCGGGCGCGCTCGGAAGCTCTGGGTTGGGGTAGCTCATAATGCAAAACACCTCGACCTATTCATTATAATGGGGGTGTCAGAGGGAGACAAGCTCGCTGCCTGCGGCTGACAGGCCGCGGCGTGCTGCAACGGCCCCTTGCAGCTTCGGGTTGCTTGCCTCCAGGGAGGAAGCGGGGATTGGACATTACCACCACCACGCGAGAACTCATCCTGCTGGTGCTGCTCGTAAAGATTCTGGCTGCCGCCTCCATCGCCAGCGTGACGGCGCGCTCTTCTTTCTTCAAGAAGCTGCTATTCCAATCCGACAAGACCCTGCAAGAGCGGCTGCAATTCGGACTCCTGCTGGGCGTTCCGCTGCTGTTCGGTGCGGCGCTGCGGATCGTCCTCCAATATCAGGCTCCGGACCTGGGCATGGAAGGAGCGCTCCTGGCGGGAGCGCTCTGCGGACCGGTGGCCGGAATTGCGGCCGCAGGCTTGGCGGCATTCCCGGCGCTGCTGAATCACGAAAACCTGGCCCTGCCGTTTCTGGTGCTCGCCGGCGCGGCGGGAGGGTTCGCGCGCAGTTTGGCCGCCAACAAAGACGACATCTGGCACTTCTCTCCCTTTTTCGACCTGAACTTGTATCGCTGGTTCCGCCAGCGGTTCGGGCACCCGCGCGGCGACTGGCAGATGTTTTTCTTCGTGCTGATCGCTTTGGTGGAGGCAGCCCGTATGTTACTGGGCCGCGCTTTTCCCGGACAACTCTTCTATCTGTTCAACGGCTGGCCTCCCATCGTCGTGGCCATTACGCTCACGACCATCGCCTCGGTGGCCATTCCGATTACGATTTGGAAGAACGTTCGGAACGAGTTGCTCCTGGAAGAGCAACGGCTTTTGCTGATGCAGGCGCGTCTGGATGCGCTCACAGCACAAATCAACCCGCACTTTCTGTTCAACACGCTCAACTCCATCGCATCGCTGGCGCGCACGGATCCGGAGACCGCCCGGCAGGTCATCTTCCAGCTTTCCAGCATCCTGCGGCAGTTGCTCAAGAAGCATGAGAACTTCACCCCCCTTCGCGAGGAGTTGCGCTTGATCGATGACTACCTCTCCATTGAGGCGATTCGTTTCGGTGAGGACAAGCTGCGCATTGTGAAGGAAATCGATGAGGAAACCCTCCCACTCATGGTTCCCAGTATGCTCCTGCAGCCGATTGTTGAGAACGCCATCCGGCACGGCCTCAGCCCGCGCCTGGAAGGCGGCGTGATCGTGCTACGCAGTCATCGCCGGGACGGGCGGTTGCTGCTCGAAGTGTGCGATAACGGAGTCGGCATCCCGGCCGCTCAACTGAGCAGCGTGTTCCAGCAGGGAATTGGCATCAGCAACGTCCGCGAGCGCTTACGCGTGCTCTATGGCTCCGAATTCACTTTCGTCATTCAATCTCCGCCGGAGGGAGGAACCGTGATTCAGCTGGGAATCCCCTGGGTTGCCAGCCCAGGCCCGGCGCAGACACCAGGCTAAGCTCATCGCTTCCGGGAGAGCATCTGCCAGTTCTCTTCGACTATGCACTTTTGTTGCATGATCGAAGCGCCAAAGTTCGCTCTGGTCAAATGACCGCCCTCCATGATAATAGATGCAGGCGCGGTGGAAGGCGGGGTTGCAGGCAGCGCAGGGACCAAATCGATGGAGGCAGGGGTGGGGAGCATGCAGCTTCGTAGTGGGATAGGCGGAGGAAGGACCTGGCAGCGCGTCGGGATGGTAGTCATCCTGTTAAGCGCTGGCTGGGGCTTGGGGTGTGGCGGCGCCAGACAGGAAACGAGCGAGACCGGGCAGCCGGGGCGGCTGCAGGGAACGGTCGCGATTGACGGTTCCAGTACCGTTTACCCGATTACGGAAGCTGTCGCGGAGGAATTTCAGGCCGTGCAGCCGGGTATCCACGTGACCGTGGGAATCGCCGGGACGGGTGGCGGTTTCAAGCGTTTCGGAGCCGGGGAGACCGACATCAGCGACGCGTCCCGCCCCATTGATCCCACCGAGGCCGAACTGGCCGCCAAGAACGGTGTCGAGTTCGTTGAGCTGCCCGTGGCTTTTGACGGCATCTCCGTGATGGTAAACCCTGCCAGCGATTTTGTGTCGTCTCTGACGGTCGCCGAGCTTAAGAAAATCTGGCAGCCGGAGAGCAAAGTGAAGCTTTGGAGCGACGTCAAACCCGGCTGGCCCGCGCGCGAAATTCATCTCTACGGACCGGGAACCGATTCCGGCACCTTCGACTACTTTACCGAAGCCATTAACGGCAAGGCCAAATCCATGCGATCGGACTTCAATGCCAGCGAGGACGACAACGTTTTGGTACAGGGAATCGCCGGCGACAAGGACTCGATGGGCTTCTTTGGCTACGCGTATTACGTGGAGAACAAAGACAAACTCAAGCTGGTAGGGGTAGACAATGGCGCTGGGGCGATCCTGCCCGCCCCCGCAGCGATCCGTGACGGGACCTACCAGCCGCTGTCACGGCCTGTCTTTATTTACGTCAAAGTGAAAGCGGCCCAGCGACCTGAGGTGGAGACGTTCGTGCAGTTCTATCTGGAACACGCCAAGACCTTGGTGGAGCAGGTGGGTTACATTCCGTTGCCGGACACGGTCTATGAACTGGCTCGCAAGCGTTTCGCAGCGCGCCACACCGGTTCGGTATTCGGCAATCAAGGTGCCCGAGTTGGCGTCACGCTGGAATCCCTTCTGCAGGCAGAGGAGTAGCGCTGCGCTTCGAATAAGAGCCCGCTTATGGCGACGCAGTCTATGATCGCGCAGTCGCTCCGCCTGAAGCGGCGCCGCCGCTTGCGTGAGGGATTGATTCGCGCGCTGCTGTTTCTCTGCGCTCTTCTCTCTGTGGGCACCACGCTGGCTATCATTTCGGTGCTAGCCCGCGAGGCTTGGAGATTTTTTCAACAAGTCTCACCCGGCGCCTTTTTCTTCGGAACGCGCTGGGCTCCCCTGCTGGAGCCGCGATCCTTTGGGGTACTCCCGCTGGTCTGCGGCACCGCGCTGGTGGTGGTGGGGTCGGCCTTGGTGGCGCTGCCGCTGGGGCTGGCTAGCGGCATCTTTCTCAGCGAATATGCAACCCTGCGGACGCGCGGAATGCTGAAGCCCATACTGGAGATCCTGGCCGGCGTTCCTACCGTCGTGTACGGCTATTTCGCGCTCAGCTTCATTACGCCGGCCCTGATGCGGGTGCTTCCGCAGACACAGATTTTCAACGCTGCCAGTGCGGCCATCGTCGTCGGCGTCATGATCCTGCCGATGGTCGCCTCATTGTGCGACGACGCTCTGCGAGCCGTCCCACGCTCGCTGCGCGATGCCGGCTTCGCCTTAGGCGCCACCGACTATGAAGTGGCAACGCAGGTGGTCCTGCCGGGTGCCTTGTCCGGCGTGATGGCGTCGTTTGTCCTGGCACTGTCCCGAGCCATCGGAGAAACCATGGCCGTAGCGTTGGCCGCCGGCGCGACTCCCAAGCTCACGGCCAATCCGCTGGTGAGCATCCAGACCCTGACCGCCTATATCGTGCAGGTCAGCCTCGGTGATACGCCGGCCGGCAGCATCGCTTATCAGACCATCTTCGCCGTGGGCTTCCTGTTGTTTGCGATCACCTTGGGGTTGAACTGGCTGGCAAACCGCGTCCTCTACCGCTTCCGGGAGGTGTACGAATGAGTGCTCCCATGCCAGCCACGGTTCCCGCGCTCAGGCACAATGTGAAGTGGCGGCACCAGAAGGGGCGGCTCTTTCGAGCTTTTTTTGCAGCAGCCACCTGGCTGGGTGTCGTGCTGCTGGGGCTCTTGCTGATGGAAGTGCTCCGGAAGGGACTCCCCTGGCTCGACTGGCAGTTTCTGAGCAGTTTTCCGTCGCGCTTTCCGGAAAGGGCAGGCATCCAGGCCGCGCTGTGGGGAACCATATGGCTGATCGGGCTCACGGCGCTGTTTTCCATTCCGGTGGGGGTGGCAGCGGCCGTGTATCTGGAAGAGTATGCGCGGCGCAGCTGGGTCAACACCGTCATTGAGATCAACATCGCCAATCTGGCGGGCACGCCCTCGATTGTCTATGGCATCCTGGGGCTGGCATTCTTTGTGCGATGGCTGGGTCTGGGAAGAAGCTTGCTGGCCGGAGCTCTCACCATGAGCCTGCTGATCCTGCCCGTAACCATCATCGCCTCGCGAGAAGCGCTGCGCGGGGTGCCCGCGTCCATCCGGCAAGCGTCCTTTGCGCTGGGGGCCACCCGCTGGCAGACCGTGTGGCACCACGTGCTTCCAGCGGCGCTGCCCGGCATTATGACGAGCATTATCCTGGGACTTTCCCGCGCCATCGGGGAGACCGCACCTTTGATCATGATCGGGGCGCTGACCTACGTGGCCTTCACTCCGCGCGGGCCGTTTGATGCCTTTACGGCGCTGCCGATCCAGATCTTCAACTGGGCTTCTCGTCCGCAGCAGGAATTCTACGGACTGGCTGCGGCCGGCATTCTTGTACTGCTGGCCGTGCTGCTGAGCATGAACGCGGTAGCCATTTGGCTCCGCTATCGCTCGCAGAAGGACTTGCGATGGTAGAACCGGAGCTGACCACAACGCCGGCGCAGGGCCAGACCCAAACGGAGGCCATCTTGGCGACGGAGCGTCTGACCATCCGTTATGGATCGCGCCCGGCCATTCAGGATGTCAGCCTGGGAATTCCCGAACGGCAGATCACAGCCATCATCGGCCCGTCGGGCTGCGGGAAGAGCACACTGTTGCGCGCTTTCAATCGAATGAACGACTTCATCCCCGACGTCGGTTTGGAAGGGCGCGTGCTCTTCCACGGGGAGGATCTTTATGCCAGCGACATGGACGCGGTGGAACTCCGGCGCTGTATTGGCATGGTGTTTCAGAAGCCCAACCCGTTTCCGCGGTCCATCTTCAAGAATGTGGCCTGGGGACCGCACATTAACGGCATGCGTGGTAATCTGGCGGAACTGGTGGAGAAGTCGCTGCGCCGGGCGGCGCTGTGGGACGAGG
>JBGPJR010000065.1:0-8057 GCA_041485545.1 Terriglobia bacterium | reverse complement strand
GTACGGAGTGCATGGCGAAGTGCGCGTCTACCCTGAGGCCGGCCACGCCTTTTTCAACGATACCCGCCCCGACGTTTACCATTCCGCCGCTGCGCAGGACGCCTGGATGCGCGCCATCGGCCTCTTGAGCCGCACCCTGAAAAGCTAATCTGGACCGCGGCCGCCCTTAACTCTCAGGGTTCCGCTGCGGTAGCGCAGAGATCGGGGAGGCTCCATCAGAAGCGGTTGCAGCGACACCGACTCCCTTCGACAGGGGTCGGTGTCACTACAGAGCAGAAGAGACGGTACGGATCAGCCCCTCAGGTACTTGTTGAAGTGATCGAGCGTGCGCTGCCAGGCCAGCTTGGCAGCGGCCTCGTCGTAGCGCGGCGTCGTATCGTTATGGAAGCCGTGATTGGCACCCTCGTAGACGTATCCCTGGTAGGTCACACCGTTGGCTTTCAGCGCTGCCTCGAAAGCAGGCCACGCCCCGGTAATGCGCGTATCGAGGGACCCGTAGTGAAGCAGCAGAGCCGCCTTGATCTTGGCGGCGTCCTCGGCAGTCGGCGGCCCGCCGTAGAAGGGAACGGCAGCGGCCAAGTCCGCGCCCATCCGCACGGCCAGCGTGTTGGCAGTTCCGCCCCCGGCGCAAAAACCAACTACGCCAACTTTGCCGGTGCAGTCGGAACGCGCCTTCAACCAGCGCGCCGACGCCAGGAAATCTTCGGTCATCTTGGTCTTATCAATCTGTTGATACAGCGCCGCCCCCTTTTCCTCATCTCCCGGGTAGCCGCCCACGCTGGTGAGCGCATCCGGCGCAAAGGCCATGAAGTTGGCGACGCCGAGACGCCGGGCCACATCCTCGATATAGGGATTCAGGCCGCGGTTTTCGTGCACCACGAGCACTCCGGGCAGTTTTCCGGTGGCGCTAGCCGGACGCACGAGGTACCCGCTGATGCTTCCATTGCCCTGCGGCGAGGGCACCGTGGCGCGCTCGGTTTTGAGGCGGGGATCGTCTTTGGGAACTTGTTGGGCCCAGGCGTAATTAGGCCGGAGGCTTTCCCAGATGGCCGCAGCGGTCAGGCCCCCGACCGCGAACTTGTTGGCGCCATCCAGAAATTCACGGCGGCTGATATTGCCGTGAACATACCGGTCAAATAGGTTCAGCAACTCCTGGGGAAAATCGCTCGCTTTCTTTCGTTCCATGGAAGCCCCTCCCTGGTGTCTGGTCGGCAAATGCCGGCGATGAATCAGGCCAAACCAAGCATAAGAATTTCGGAAACGCCACCCGGCCTGTGCGTCGCAAGAGCCAGCTTGTTAAGTATACACTCAAGCTGTTTGCTTCCAGAGAGCTTTGAGTGCGAATCGGACGGAGGACATATTCACGGCGTGCCGTCGTCCTAATATTGGGCCTAGCAACACTCACCGGCGCAGCAGGTCGGGATAAGTTCGATACTTCCCGGCTGAGAAATTTGCGAGCAGCTCGTTGAGATTCTGGACCGTCGACGCGCTGTAGTAGCCCGGCGCCGCTTCGGGTTGCGCCCACCGGCCGAAGATCGAGCGGATCACCACGCTTCGACTGTTATGCGGGAGGCGTTTCAGGTTCTCAACATAGGGCCCGATACTGCCGTCGCGGAACAGATAGTCCTCCACGTTCGACACGTAGAAGGCCGACAGGTGTTCCTGGTGCTCGGTCATCCAGTGCCCCATCGCAGCCAAGGCGTGCGTGCCGGCGAAATCGCCCACGACCGGGATGACCCCGTCGCGGCCCTGGAGCGAACGGACAAACTGGAAGTCGTCTTCCGAGGCCACGTAGCTCCATTGCCGCCCCTTGCGGTCGGTTTCCATCAGCAGCTCGCGATAGTTTGGGTTGTAGCTTTGCGGCGTCCGCCCGAATGACTGAAACCGCAGCGACAATCCCGCGTCAATGAACGTTGCATGGAACCGGTCGATGGTGGCAAGCTCCTGGGCCGACACGGGGACGCCGAACCGCTCGATGGCGTCATGGAGCCGCCGATCGAGCGCCGCCGTTGCCGACACCGGCGTACGATCGATGTAGGAAGCGATCTGCGCGATGCTCGCGTTGCCCCACTTTTCGACGTCATCGGGAGCCGGTCGCCCCGTCAGCAGGCTCAGATATTCCGTGCGGTTTCGCGATTCCGCGAACAGCGCCTTGAACAGCAGATGCAGCAACAAATTATCGCGCCGGATGTCGACGATGAATGCGATGCTGGGGCGGATCCTGGCAATGTAGGAAAAGTTCTGATCGGGGCCGACGCCGATGTAAACGCCGCCCTTCACGCCGCCTTGTTCGAGCAGCGGAATGACTTGGAGGTACGATTTCTCGTTGGAAATGAGATTGTCGGTGTCGAAGTAGCCGCCCGGTTCCGAAAACTCCTCGACGAGCTGCGCAAACGATGCTTGTACGGGCGCCGGCCGGGTTTCAAGCTGCACCGCCCACACCGCGGCGGCGACACAAACAGCCAACACAACGGCGCGCGTCCAGCGGTGGATTCGGTCTGTCATCACGACATCTCGGCGATGAGCCCATTATAGGGGATTGCCGCTGGTGAGTTTCCCGATCTTCCAATCGCCGGAGCCCTTGCAAGAAACTTACGAGGAGGCGTTGAAAGGAGAGACTCATAGCGCGAAGCAAGGTGGGGTTAGTGGCCGGGGCTGGCTCTGTCAGCCGTGGCCATGGCGTCCGGAGGACCTTTGTTTTGTTGTGCTTCGGGCGCTTCGGATCCGGAGTGCCGAATCCGATTCCTTCCGTTCCCTGTTACCAAAACGTCGTTAAACTGCAAGGTTGCTGTAATACGCGCTGCGCTACGCTCAATCTAGAGCTAAGCTATTCAAGAACAACCTTTTCATTCGCGCCCGTCACCCGTTGTCCGAGCGCCGTTGCACGGAAGACAAGAATTCACTGGGAGGTCGGTCTAGTCATGCCGGATTCGCAAACGCTGCAAACCGTTCCGGGAGGACGCCAGACGCCACGCGGATGGAACGTCTCCCATCCGCCCCTTCGCATTTCGTGGAGAGGCGAAGAAGCGCCTCGAAAACTATACCCGCCCCAGCAGACGGTCCTGCTCCTGAAGCAACAACTGCAGCGGATCGAGCAGGAAATACTGTCTCTACCCGCAGGGAGTCCACAGGCAGACGCGCGGAGGGCGGCCGCCGAAGAGCTCCTCACGGAGGTCTTCGCGCTGGTCGTGGATTGGATGCATCCCGATGGTCTGGCAGATACCCTACCCAGCACGGTTCTTTCGCCCGCGATGGACTGCCAGGACTTGCAGAGCCGCTACGCCTCCTGCCAACCCGCCAGGCAAGCGATGCTTCGCGAGTTTTTGGAGCATCTCCAGGCCGACCTTGAAGCCGCCCCGGCAGCGGTCGAAGAGCCTGTTGCGCTTAGCGCGGGCGGCGGTATCCAGTGGCACGGAGTGCAACCAGCAGCCGCTCCGACGATTCGGGCGGCCCGGCCGGCCCAGGCAGCAACCCAGGCTGCTCAGTGCGTGGACACATTCCTGTTTTCCGACGTGCATCTGGGATCCGATGTAAGCCGCTCCAAGGAGCTGCTGGAGGTGCTCCAATCCTACTCCTTCAAGCGGCTGATTCTGCTGGGAGACATCTTCGACGACCTGAACTTCAAGCGGCTCCGGAGGGATCATTGGGAGATGCTGTCCTGGTTGCGGAAACTCTCCGACCCGGACCGCAACGTGGAGATCGTCTGGATCCTCGGCAACCATGACGTGTTGCTTGAAAACGTCTCGCATTTCATCGGCATCGACGTCTGCGACAAATATGCCTGGGAGCAACAAGGCAAGCGGTTCCTCGCCATCCACGGCCATCAATTCGACCGGTTTCTGGAGGAAAACGTGGTCATCAGCGAAATCGCCACGCTCCTATATCTGCTGGTGCAAAAGCTCGATACCCGCAGACAGCGCTTCAGCCGCCTTCTGAAACGGCTCAGCAAGAAATGGCTCCGGCTGTCGAATCAGGTCGCGGTGCGGGCGGCCCGTTACGGGCGCATGCAGGGTGCCGACTACGTATTCTGCGGGCACACGCATCGGGCGGCCCGCCTGCAGCTTGAAGGTGTCTCCTATTTCAACACCGGCTGCTGGACCGACATCCCCTCCCACTTCATTACCGTCGATGCCGAGAACCGGATTGAACTGCATGAGCATGAATGATCCAGAACTGACCATCGTCATTCCCGCCAAGAACGAGGAGAACTACATCGGCAAACTGCTGGAATCGATCCGCGTCCAGGATTACCAGCACATTGCCCGCACCGAGATCTATGTGGCGGACGCGAACTCCACGGACCGCACGCGGGAAGTCGCCCAGCAGTTCACTCAGGACCTGCGAATCCACGTCATTCCCGGCGGTCTTCCCTCCGTGGGACGCAACGCGGGAGCCCATCTCTCCGCGAGCCGCTATCTCCTGTTCGTCGATGCCGACATCGAGCTTCCGGAACCGACTCTGATCCGAAGATCGCTGGAAGGGGCTAAGGGCCAGGGACTGTATTGTGCTACCACCAATATCCGCTGTCCCCAAGGGTCGCTGATGGATCGGCTTCTGTATGGCGGGAGCAATCTGGTGCAGTATCTCGCCCGCTACTTCAAGCCGTTCGCGACAGGAATGTACATGTTGTGGGACAGGGATTTTTTCAACGAGATGGGCGGCTTTGACGAACGCATCGCGTACGCGGAGGATTACTTTCTAACCAAGCAAGTTCCGCGGAGGCGATTTGGCATCATTCCCGGGCATGTGGTGACCACCGATCGGCGGTTTCGAAAGATGGGGCATTGGAAGGCCGCCCGCCTGTTTGTCAGAACAGCACTCCACACCTGGGATACGGCGTACTTCTATAAGGATCACAAGTACTTCGAGTAGCTCCGGAGCGGCCCGGAGACTAGGCTGTAGACAGATACCGAGACGGTTGCGATGACATTCGAGATTGTGGATTACGAACCGCTTTGGCCAGAAAAGTTTCAAACGCATGCGAGTGTGATTGCTGAAGGATTGGGTGATGCGGCACTACGGATCGAGCATATTGGATCGACGTCAGTGCCTGGGTTGGCGGCCAAACCGATTATCGACATCCTGCTTGTGGTCGAGGATTCTGCGGATGAAGACTCCTATCTTTCCCGAATGGAGACGGCCGGTTACGCGCTGCGCGTGCGGGAACCGGACTTCTACGAACATCGCATGTTTAGGACATCCGCAAGAGACGTTCACGTCCATGTCTACTCGCCTGGCTCGCCTGAAATTGAGCGTTACCTGACGTTTCGTGACCGCCTGCGGAAGAATACCGATGACCGGCAGCTCTATGAGCAGACGAAGCGGAGATTAGGGACTCAGTCGTGGGCAGATATAGACGCTTATGCGGAGGCGAAAACCGAGGTCATCGAAGGCATTATTGCGGCAGCCCGTGCAGACGCGCCGCCCCAGTGACACAATCAAGGTAGCCCACTACCCAACCTTCGCTGGCGGCATCCCCGAACTCCCCGGTGTGCTACGATGAAGGGTTACGCAAACATTCCTCTTTCGCAAAGGGCGCAAACATGCTGAACAGCTTTGGGAGTCGCGGGCCGCTGCAGGTCGGCGGCGAGCAGTACGACATCTTCCGGCTGGAGGCCCTGGAGAAGACCGGCGTCGGCAACGTGAGCCGGCTGCCCTTCTGCTTGAAGATCCTGCTCGAGAACCTGGTGCGCAACGAGGACGGCCGCTTCGTCAAACGCGACGACATCGAGAAGCTGGCGCGCTGGGACCCGAAGCGGCAAGCGCAGAACGAAATTGCCTTCATGCCGGCGCGCGTGCTGCTGCAGGACTTCACCGGCGTTCCGGCCGTGGCCGATCTGGCCGCCATGCGCGACGCCATGGCGGCGATGGGCGGCGATGCCGGCAAAATCAACCCGCTGCAACCGGCTGAGTTGGTCATTGATCATTCCGTGCAGGTCGACTACTTCGGAACGGCGCAAGCCTTCCACGCCAACGCCCGGCTGGAGTTCGAGCGCAACCAGGAGCGCTACGTCTTCCTGCGTTGGGCGCAGAAAGCCTTCCACAACTTTGCCGTAGTGCCCCCGGACACCGGCATCGTGCACCAGGTGAACCTGGAGTATCTCGCGCGCGTCGTGTTTCGCGCCAAGAACCACGGCAAAGCCCTGGCGTATCCCGATACGCTGGTGGGAACGGACTCCCACACGACCATGATCAACGGCCTCGGCGTGCTCGGATGGGGCGTGGGAGGCATCGAGGCGGAGGCCGCTCTGCTGGGCCAGCCCATCTCCATGCTGGTGCCACCCGTCGTGGGATTCCGGCTGACGGGTGCTCTCAACGAAGGCGCAACCGCCACCGATCTGGTCCTGACCGTCACGGAAATCTTGCGCAAGCACGGAGTCGTCGGCAAATTCGTGGAGTTTTATGGGCCGGGCCTGGATCGACTGCCGCTGGCCGATCGCGCCACGCTCGGAAACATGTCTCCGGAATATGGCGCCACGATCGCCATCTTCCCCATCGATGAAGAGACGCTGAAATACCTCCGCTTTACCGGACGCGACGAAGCCGCTGTGGAACTGGTGCGCGCCTACGCCAAAGAGCAGGGGCTGTTTCGCCCGACCGGCTCAGCAGGAGCGCCAGACACGGCCTATTCGGAGAAGGTCGAACTGGACCTTGCGACCGTGGAGCCCTGCCTGGCGGGTCCGCGGCGCCCGCAGGACCGCGTGCCGCTGCGCGAGGCCAAGGCGAGCTTTGAGCAGGCGCTCCCCACGCTGCTCGGCAAGCGCACCGATGCCCAGCCGCGCAGCGTGAGCATTGCTTTGAACAGCCATCGCGCGGATATTGGCGACGGCTCGGTGGTGGTCGCTGCCATCACCAGTTGCACCAACACCTCCAACCCGTCCGTGATGCTCGGCGCCGGCTTGCTGGCAAAGAAGGCCGTCGAGCGAGGACTCGGAACTCGGCCGTGGGTGAAGACGAGTCTCGCGCCCGGCTCCAAAGTGGTCACCGATTATCTGGTGCAGTCAGGCTTGATGCCGTATCTGGAGAAGCTGGGATTCCATTTGGTGGGTTACGGCTGCACCACGTGCATCGGCAACAGCGGGCCCTTGCCGGAGCCGGTCTCCCAAGCGGTGCGCGACCACGAGCTGGTGGTGGCCGCGGTGCTAAGCGGCAATCGCAATTTTGAAGGGCGCATTCAGCCGCAAGTGCGCGCCAACTACTTGGCCTCGCCGCCGCTGGTGGTGGCCTACGCGCTGGCCGGGCGCATGGACATTGACCTCTACAAGGAACCGCTGGGGCGCAGTGCGAGCGGCGACCCAGTCTATCTGCGGGACATCTGGCCCAGCGAAACGGAAGTACAGGAGACCATCCTCTCCGCGGTGGGCAGCGAAATGTTCCGGCACCAGTATGCCAACGTCTTCGCAGGCGACGATTCCTGGAGGGCGCTGCTGGTCCCCGCCGGAGACCGCTTCGCCTGGGACCCCAACTCGACCTACGTCAAGCGTCCGCCCTTCTTCGACCATCTACCGCGCACGCCGGAGGACATTGAGGACATTCGCAGTGCGCGGGTGCTGGTTTCGCTCGGCGACAGCGTCACGACGGACCACATCTCGCCCGCAGGTTCCATTCCCGCCGACAGCCCCGCTGGAAAATACCTGATCGCGCACGGAGTGGAGCCCAAGGACTTCAACTCCTACGGCGCACGCCGCGGCAACCACGAAGTGATGATTCGCGGGACCTTCGGCAACATCCGCCTGCGGAATCTGCTGGCGCCGGGAACCGAAGGCGGCTGGACCGTGCATCTTCCCGACGGCGAGCCGATGACGATCTTCGATGCCTCCGTGCAATACGAGAAGGAAGGCGTGCCGCTGCTGGTGCTCGCAGGCAAGGAGTATGGCTCCGGCTCGTCGCGCGACTGGGCCGCCAAAGGACCTCACCTGCTGGGCGTGCGCGCCGCAATTGCGGAGAACTTCGAGCGCATCCACCGCAGCAACCTGGTCGGCATGGGCGTGCTCCCTCTGGAATTTCCGGCAGGCAAGACGGCCGCCGCGCTGGGCCTAACCGGAAAGGAAACCTTC
>JBGPJR010000064.1:0-8176 GCA_041485545.1 Terriglobia bacterium | reverse complement strand
TCCAGCCGCAACGCCCTCAAACACGGCCTCTACGCCCAGTCTCTCACCCTCACCCCCGAGGAGCGCGCCGATCTCCGCGCCACCCTCGCCGCCTTTCGAGCCGCCCTCCGCCCCGTCGGATCCCTCCAGCGCGCCCTGGTCCTCCAGGTCGCCATCGCCCTCTGGGGAGCGCGCCGCCAGGTCTGCACCGAAACCCGCATCCTCAACCAAAGTACCCGCCATCTCCGGCAAACCGGCTGCCTCAACCCCCTGCTTCAGGCCTCCCTCCAAAACCTTTCCGGCCTAAACTATCTGAACCGCCTCGAAGCCCGGTTCGAGCGACTCTATTTCCGAGCCCTCAGTGACTTGCATTGCCTCCAGGAATCGCGCCCCCGCGCCGAGAATCAAAAAATGACAAAACGAAGCGAACCCAATTCCCCGCCCCCGCCAATGCCCGGCGCCGCCTTTGAAAACCGGCGGGCGTTCGACTGGGTGGGCCTGGCGCCACGGGGCGTAGCGGCCGCTCCGTCAAGCCGGCAACGGAGATTTTCGGCCAGAAAATGACCTTTCCCATCCTTGTGGCGCCCACTTCCGGGCAAGGCCCGCTGCACCCGGAGGGTGAGATGGGCACGCACAAGGGCGCAACACTGCCGTCTTCAGAAGAATGCGATTCCCCGTCCGGTGAAGACCAGCGCAACCCAGAGCAGCATCGACAGGCATGCCGCCAGCCTGGCGCCTCTCGACTTCACCGGCCCGTCATCCCCTGCGGCATTACTCCCGTAAGCCCCTCTCCGGAAGACGAGGGCATTCACGCCCACGAGCAAGAGGAGCACGATTTTGATGCGAAAGCTGACGCTCTTGTAACAGACCACGGGCTCCGCCCACCACAGCAGCCCGCCGCTGGCGAGCACCACCACGAATCCCACCCACTTCCAGCGCCGAAATTGCGACAAGACCTCCGAAACAGGCGCCTGTCGCAGACCGATCCCAAGCACACGCAGGTCGCCCATCAAGACCATGCCGCCGAACCACGCAATGCCGATCATATGGAACGCCCCGAGAATCGGATAGTACAAAGCCCCTTCTCGTATGGCGGTGCTGAGCGAAGTGGTTTCGATCCATTGACAGAACGTGAGAAAAGACACTTTGAAAACCTCTATGCGCTCCGGCCTGGGTTAGAAGAACGCGATGGCCCGTCCGCCAAGAATAACGCCTGTCCACAACAGCAGCGAGAGACAGGCCGCCAGCCTTCCGCCGGCGGTTGTGCCCGATGCGTGATCCGACGCCGTCACGCGGCGATGGATCGTAAAGTGGGTCACCAGAGCCAGCAGCAGACACGTCATCTTGAACTCGAACGCCGGGTTGCCATAACCCCTCTCGGGCTCCGCCGAGAGCATGAGCGGCCCGGTGGTTAGCATGATGCCGATGCCGGCCCGCGTCCAGGGCCTCAGGTCCCTGGCGATCTGCGACACAGGCCGATTCCGCAGAGCGAGTCCCAGGAGACGAAAATCAACGATCGCAATGGTGCCGATCAAAACAGCCAGCCCGGTGATATGGATGGACTCGATAACGGGAAACAGCCATTCTGAATCGTTGATCGCATTCGCCACCGGAGTGCTGCCAAGCCACCGAAAAAAATGCAACAACAACATTTCTAGAGACATGCTTCGTTCACGTAAAGCCCGACCGTTTACCCCAGGAGTCCCATTTTGAGGTCCCGGACACGCACAGTATACCCCACGCATCACGGCTCCGACGGCGTCGCGCTGCATCGCTTCGATTGCCCCGGACAATCGATCAGGACCAGGGCCACAAGCTGACCTCCGCTGGAGAGATCCACGCTGCCCCGGCGCCAGCGAAACCCGCTGATGGCGGTTCCCATTCGGGCCGACCGGGAACCGTTTTATGCAGGTGTCGTGAAACAGGAGTTAGGGGGCAATCGCGGTCGAGTGGAAGGTGGTTCCGGGATGTCGGTTCCATGGACTTTGAGATCCTCGGTAACATCGCCGCGATCGAGCCATTCGCCTTGGGAGGCAGCATTCGGGATCGCAGGGGTCTGCAAAGGGTCTATGGCAAGGGGCGCTGGAAAAAGCTGAAGGGAATCGCCACCTTCTGGTCGGTGGTACTATACGCACAGCCGAGGTGCACTGGTACGAGGCGCATGAGTCGGACGGAGAGAATTCAAACTGAGACTTCCGTTGCTGGATTGTGCATGAGCACAGCCACACGACCGACCGGCGGGGGCGATGAAAAGGCTCCGAACGTCCATGCCACCGCAGAGGCGCGGAGTGCGCAGAGGGGAAAGCCGCATGCCTTCCTCTGCGCTCTCCGCGTCTCGGTGGTGGATCGAGCGGCTCTTTGAGCATCGCGGTAGGATATAGGTTGAGGAAGTGAGTGGCGTCGGCGGTCGTTTGACAGCGAGCAGTGCCTGGGTCCCATTCCCGAGAGCCTACGGTGGACCCAGCCGTCCCCCGAGCTGGGCCGGCAGATCAAGGGCTGGTGTAACCGGGCACTGCAACCGACGAGCGGCGCCCAGCCGGGCGATGCGGCCAGTTGCCGGCTATTGGAGACTACGTGCCATGACAACCCAACGGGTTGATGCTCTCCAGCTCCCTCAGTCGCTCTTACCGGCCATCGCTGCCTTCGCGGCTTTGTCTCCCCAGTCGCGGGCTAATCACCGTGGTGCTGGTACAGGGCTGGAAGTGAAATGCCTTTTAACCCATTTATCACCGCAAGAAATTGTAGGGGCCTCGTTCTTATGTTGTAGGCACGGGAGACGGGAATGGAAGTCTTGCTGCTGGTGCTGGTGCTGGTGCTGGGCGCTGTGGTGTGGTACTTGCACTCGCGCCAGAAGGAGGAAGCTGAGCAGCTACGGCGGGAACTTGTAGCCACCTCCGAGCGGCTGCTTCTCTTGGAAAAGAAGTTTGAACGGCGGGTCAGCCAGGAGCCGGAAGACCGAACGAAGACGGAAGCACTACAGGCATCCCGGCCGCCGGCTGCCGCGCTACGGCCGGAGTTGGCCCCACGGGAGCCGTCGCGACCGCCCCTTGTGCTGGGGCTGCAGGAAGTGGCCGCGCTGGCAGCACAGGCTCCGGTGGTCGCATCGCCCCCGCCGGCGATTGTGACGCCCGTGTTGGAGAAGCGGCCCGAGCCGGTCCTCCCGCCAAAACCGCCCGCACCAGCCCCTGTCTTCACCGCCGCAACAGCCGCCCAACGGGAGGACCTGGAAACCCGCTTCGGAACGCTCTGGCTCAGTCGCATTGGAGCCGGCATCCTAGTGCTGGGTGTCGCTCTGTTCCTGACTTACGCCTTCGCAAACCTGGGGCCGTGGGGAAAAATCGGGCTGGCGTACGGCACGTCGGCGAGCATGATGGCCGCCGGGTTCGCATTCGAGAAGCGGGAGAAATACCGCCTCTACGGGCGGGCGTTGCTGGCTTCAGGATGGGCGCTCGCCTATTTCATCACGTACGCGCTGCACAACGTGGACGCGGTTCGCAAAGTCGAGAGCGAATGGATGGACCTGGCGCTTTTGTTCCTTGTGGCCACGGGCATGATCGGCCACTCGCTGCGATACCGCTCCCAGGCCGTTACCGGTTTCGCCTATCTGCTCGCGTATCTCACGGTCGCCATCAGCCACGTGACCTTCTACAGCCTGGGAGCGCTGGCCGTGCTGACCGTCTCGATGGGGATCATCCTGTGGCGGCAGAACTGGTTCGAGATGGAATTGGTCGGTATGGCCGGCGCATACCTGTGTCACCTCTCCTGGGTGGCGCCGTGGATGCAGTCGGGCGGCGGTTTGCCGCGCGGGCAGAGTTCTTCACGAGCGCGTTTTGGCTGGCGGCGTATTGGCTCACATTTAACTTCGTGCACTTAGCGCGGCGGGCTCTCAACGAGTGGCAGGGGCGCCTCTCACACATCACGGTTCTGGCCAACGCTTTTCTGTTCCTCGGACTGCTGCGATACCAGGCGCGCCTGAGCGGGCTTGCCTTCTGGGCGCTGCTGGCCGCGGGGGCAATTTATCTGCTATTTGCAGCGGCAGCCCAACGCCGGGTTCGGCGCACCAGTTTCCTGCTGTTCGCCACTCTGGGCGTGGCCCTGATCTTTGCCGCCGTGCCGCTGCGGTTCACCGGAGGGCGGCTCACCGGCCTGTGGCTGGTGGAGGCGGCGATCCTTCTGCTGGCGGGTTTTCTGCTGAGCGAGATTCACTTCCGGCGCCTGGCGTGGCTCGCGATGGCCGTTAGCTGCGGCTACTTGCTCTTCCGGGATTGGACAGAGGTGGTTTTCGGCGATGCTACCCAGCCGGAAGGCAGCGCGGCTCTGTTCTGCCTGGCCGCCGCCCTGGCGTACACCACCGCCTACTGGGTGGCGCACCGGTTTAGCGGCCTGCTGAAAGAGGAAGAGCACTACATCTACCGCGGCTATTCCTATCTGGCGGCCCTGTTCCTGACCCTGGCGCTGTGGCGCAGCGTGCCGGCCGTGTGGCTGGCGCCCGCGTGGGCTGTGGCGATGTTGATCCTGGCCGAGGCAGGCACTCGAGGCCAGAAGCTCGATCTGCGCCATCAGGCGCGCGCTCTTTCGGTGCTGGCCGGCGGCTGGTGCCTCTACTATGGCCTCCTCGCGTCTCCTGGCCTCGCTGCCGCGCTCGGGATCAGCCTGCGCTGGCCAACGGGCGGCGCCGTGGCGGCGGCCTTGTACTACCTGCACATCCGGTGGCGCAAGCGGGCCGGGGAATCTTGGGGCGATCAACACCGGGACGTCTTCTCATACCTCAGTTACGGCGCGACGGTGCTGGTAATGGTTCTGCTGAACCGCGAAATCCCGGATCGCTACGTGGCGGTGGCGTACCTCGCAGCAGGCCTGGCACTCGCGGAAGCCGGCGCCCGGATCGGGGATGGCGCGCTGCGCTCGCCGGGTTACGGGACGGTCTTGGTAGGGGCCGTTGGCTTGATGCAACTGAATCTGCCGGTTCCAGACAAGAGACTGCCGTTGATGAGCGGGTTCACGGCCGGACTGCTGTGGCTCGCCTTCCGCGTGCGGGCGTGGATCAGCAGGAGCGCAGCGCGCGAGTGGGAGAGCATCGTGGCCGCAGCGGCGACTTACGCAGCGGCGGGAATCGCTGCCGCCTTGCTCTCAGCCGAGGCCAGCCGGCTCTGGTTGGCGCCCGGGTTAGCCGCGCTGGCCCTCGTCTGGGCGGCGCCGGGCCTGTGGATGGGGCTTCGTCATTTCCGTTATGCTGCGGGTCTGTTGCACGTGGGAGCCATCGGCGCCGCATTGGCAGTCAACCTGCCAGACGCCGGCAGGCACTGGCTGCTCAGCGAACGAGCCTGGACTGTGCTAGCTGTCGCCGCGCTGACTTACCTGCTCAGCTATCTTGTCGACCAGTGGAGGAATACGGCCGGCCCGGCCGAGCGGCGGGAAGCGAGGTGGGGCGCCGTCCAATGCTGGACGGGGACGGGCTTGCTCGCGCTGCTCGCCTGGTACGACATGCGGCCAGTCGCGGTTGCGGTGGCGTGGAGCTTGCTGGGCGTGGTCTGCACGGAAATCGGCAGTGTCTTCCGGCGCGAACAACTGCGCCAGCAGGGGTACCTGCTGTCGCTCGCGGCCTTCGCACGCCTCTTTGTTTCGAACCTCAGTGCGTCCACACCGGTAGCGGGCGTGAGCGCGCGTGTGTGGACGGTGGGGCTCCTCGTTCTGTTCTTCTACTACCAATTTCTACGGCTGCGCGTGGACCTGCGCCATGGCGCGCTGAGCGGTCGCGAAGCGGCGGCCCCCGAGGTCTACTCCTGGCTGGGACTCGCCGCGCTGGCGGCCCTGTTACGGTTCGAGCTATCCCGGCCTTGGGTGGCGGTAGCGTGGGCCTTGCTTGGGAGCGTCGTGCTGATACTGGGAACTCTGCGCGCCGACCGCCAATTCCGCTTTCAGGCCTATGTTTTGGGCGTGGCAGTGGCTGTGCGGACCGCACTCAACAACTTTTATTTGCTCGAAACCTACGGCGGAGTGAGCGCGCGCTTGATAACCGTGAGCGGGATCGTCGTGATGCTGTTCGGCTGCTTCTTCTTGATCCAATTCTTGATCCAAGGGGCCAAGCTCGCGGGCCAACCAGCCACCGAGCCACTCAACTCCGGACGCTTGCGCGCCGCCCTCTGGTGGGCGGACCGCTATTCCAAGTACCTCTACTTCTTTGTCGCTACCGGGCTACTGACGGCACAGCTCGCGATCGAGGTGCGATCGGGGTTGCTGACGCCAGCGTGGGGTCTGGAAGGGCTGGCGCTGTTCTTGTGCGGGCTCGCGATCGGCGAGCGCCCGTTCCGGCTGTCGGGCCTCGCGCTCCTCGTAGTTTGTATCGGCAGGATCTTCTTGATCGACTTGAGCGCTTCTAACCTGCTTTACCGCATCGCATCCTTTCTGGTGCTGGGAGCGGTGCTGCTGGCCGTTTCGTTTCTCTATACCCGTTACCGAGAGAGACTGAACCGGTACTTGTGAGCCATGAAGCAGCGTCTGGCAATTCTAGCGGGCTTCGCCGCGGCGGCGGCCGTGCTGGTAGTGGCGCTGGAGCGCTACGACGTGCGGGATGGCGTTACACCCGCGGCCGCCGTTCACGTAGTTACCGATCTCACCCACGACGTCGACCGCGTGGGCCTCACCATCACGCGCGTTTCGGTGGGCGAAGAGATGCGCGCCGGCGATCAAATTGCGCGCCGGCTTTCCCGCCGGCTGGAGCCATCCGGTCTTCAGACGCAGCAGTACCTGGGGCACGTTGGGCAACGCTTGACTCCCCTGGCGGCGCGCAAGGGAATCACATACCAGTTCCACCTGGCGCCGGACACCAGCCTGGTAAATGCCTTTGCCGTTCCAGGGGGGCACGTCTTCGTCGGCCAAGGGCTGCTCAGGCTCCTCGAATCGGAGGCGGAGCTAGCCGGGGTGCTCTCTCATGAGATTGAGCACGTTGATCAGCGCCATGCGATTGAACGGCTCCAGTATCAGTTGGCTGCCCGGCGCTTGGGCTTTGGGGATATCGCGACCCTGCTAGCCGAGTTGGGAGCGGGTCTGTTCCAGGCGGGCTACCAGAAGGATCAGGAACTGGATGCCGATCGGTTGGGCGTCCGGATGTCGGCGGAGGCCGGTTATGATCCCGCGGCCATGGCCCGCGTCCTCCGGCGCATGCAGGCACAGCTTGCGCCGTTTGAGGTTCCCGCGCGACCCAAAGGACCGCTGAGGGAAACAGTCACGGTGGTGACAACTTCTTTGGAGGAATACTTTAGCTCTCACCCGCGCTACGAAGAGCGCATCGCGCAGATCGAGCGCCTGAGTGCAGCCTACCCGCCTCGGAGGTGGATAGAGAACCGCGAAGCATTCGCGAAAGCCGCCCGCAGTGAACGAAAGGGCCGGTAAGCACCACGGTTAATGATGAGTATGCTTTCGACCCGGAGGGTAGCCCCCGTGAAACAGTACCTCGTTGGACCGTCCAGGCGATTGGTACAATGACCGCAACTGATGAACCCTCCCGAGTGCCTCGATGTCGATCCGCGTACTTTGCACTTGCCACCCAGCCGCGCTTCTGGTGCGGACCCCATCAAACTAGCGCGACAAATCGCCCAGTTCGGGTCAGCGGTGCGGGGAATGCCTGTCGTGTGGGTCTATCGGGGTAGAGACGGAGCCTTGATGATCTACGATGGCGTGACACGCGCAAGCCGCGTTGCTAAACTACTCCCTGGGACACCCATCCGAGTGGAGGTCGTTGACGATCTGCCAGCCGCTTGCGGCCAGTTGCCGACTATAGGAGACTACGTGCCATGACAACCGAGATACGACAGGATATTCTTCAGCTACTTGCAGAGCTGAGCGAGTGCTGCCCTGAGGTGCGTTTCGGGCAACTGATCGCCAACTTGTCCTACTTGGCCAAAGGACCTGGCAGTGAGGCGATTTGGGACGTAGAGGATGAGGAACTCCTGGCTGCGGCCCGTAAGCACCTGGACGAGCGTCGCAACACAGGGGCATCGGTGCGGCCTAACAAAACGTTGCAGCCGGCGGCGCACACGACGCGCCGCGGCTGAACGCCTGTCGTTCGGCGGAGTGCAAGTCCTCCCCGCTTCCACCCCGCTGGAGTTCCAGCATTTTCTCATCCAAGGATGAGCCTGAAGGGAGGGGAGGCTGGTGACTGGCAAGGGCTCCTTTCTGAGATTGGATGGTGAGAGGG
>JBGPJR010000063.1:0-8259 GCA_041485545.1 Terriglobia bacterium | reverse complement strand
GAATACAGCTTGGTGATCTTGGTCTTCTGCATCGAGCCGTCGAGCTTGACAATGCCCACCGTATCGCCCAGCCGCAGGCTGCCCTCGAAGACACGACCAATCGCCAGGCGCCCGAGGTAATCGCTGTAGTCCAGGTTGGCGACGAGCACCTGAAGGATGCTTTCCGCATTGCCTGCGGGCGCGGGAATATCCGTGAGGATGGTCTCGAACAGAGGGCGCAGGTCCGTCGATGCGTCCTGGAGGTCCCGATGCGCGATGCCGGCGCGCGCATTGGTGTAGATCACCGGAAAATCGAGCTGGTCTTCTGTCGCGTCCAGGTCAATGAAGAGATCGTAAATTTCGTTGAGCACCTCCTGGATTCGGGCGTCGGCACGGTCGATCTTGTTGATGACGACAATCGGCGGAAGCTTGGCCTCCAGCGCCTTCATCAGCACGTAACGCGTTTGCGGCAGAGGGCCCTCGCTGGCGTCCACGAGCAGCATGACGCCATCGACGATCTTGAGCGCGCGCTCCACTTCCCCGCCAAAATCGCTATGCCCAGGGGTGTCGACGATATTGATCTTTACGCCTCGATACCGAACGCCGGTCGTCTTGGCGAGGATCGTGATCCCGCGCTCGCGCTCCAATTCGCCCGAGTCCATGACGCGCTCGGCTACCGCTTCATTGTCGCGAAAAATGCCGCTTTGGCGGAGCATGGCGTCGACCAGCGTGGTCTTGCCGTGATCTACGTGCGCGATGATCGCAATGTTGCGAATGGCCTGGTTCTGCGCTTGCTGCTTCGCACGTTGGTCGAGTTGTACTGCTTCGGAGGCCATTGTGTTTCCTGAGCTCCACCAAACCGTTAACTAATTCGAGTATACACTGGCGGCCTCATCGGCAGAGTGCGGGAGAGCTCGGGAGGAAGCGGTTTGGAGCGCCTGGTTCAGGGAACATCAATCTGCAAAGGCACCACCACGGTGCCCCAGTGCAGCACCAGCTCAGCGTGTTTGCCGTCGGCGACGGGAAAGTAGAAGGCCAGCGTTTCCATGTAGTCGCCTTTGCGCGGCGTGGCCGTGACACGCAGCGCGTCCCTGCCGGCCGGATACCGATTGTGGAAGGCTGAATACTCTTTGCTGAAGATGACCGTCCATTTGTCGGGCTGGGGCTCGGCCCAAATGGTATAGCTGCCGGCCGCGAGTGCCTGCCCGTTCACCTTCACATCAGTGGTTACAGTGATGGCGGTGCAGTCATCCGCGCCGGGACACCAGATGCGGCCCCAGGGCACCAACGCGCCAAACAGTTCCCGGCCGCGCGCCACGGGCCGGTTGTATTCGATGGTCACCTTCGTGCCAGCGATCTGCTGGCTAACGGAGCCATGCTGGCTCGGCCTGGGCTGCTGAGCGGTGCGCTGCGCACAGGCCGTGGAAAGACCGGCCAGCAAGGAGCCGGCAACCACCAGTCTTGTGATCCAGTGATTATTCATCGGAGCCTCCCGGAGGGGCAAAGAGCCTCGCCATCCGCTGCTGCGTATGAATATAACGCCACGCGGCTCCGCGCGCCACCTCTGATTGTTGCGACGGGAGACGCGGCGAAAACCGTGCTCTAATAGAAGTAATGCGATATCGCGAAGACCGGCCCCCTAAAAAGAGCGCGCGGGAAGCGATGAGTGCGCTTCCAGAGGTGTGGGCTCTGATGCGGCCGCGCCGCGGCCTGCTGGCGCTCGGCTTCGCGCTGATGGCGGTGAATCGCCTCAGCGGCCTGGTGTTGCCCGCCTCAACCAAGTTTCTGATTGACGACGTGATCGGCAAGCGCAACCTTCCGCTCCTATTGCCGCTGGTTGGCGCGGTCCTGGCTGCAACCCTGGTTCAGGGCGTGACCTCCTACGCTCTGACGCAACTGCTCTCTAAGGCGGGTCAGCGGATGATCGCGGAGCTCAGGCGCAAAGTGCAGGCGCACATCGGGCGGCTTCCGGTTGCCTATTACGACGCCAATAAGACGGGCGGGCTGGTTTCCCGCATCATGACCGACGTGGAGGGGGTGCGCAACCTCATCGGCACCGGCTTGGTCGAATTTGTCGGCGGGCTGATGACGGCGACCATCGCCCTGGTGGTACTCCTACGCATCAGTCCGCAAATGACCGGGCTGGCCTTCGTTTTCTTGGTTACCCTCGGCATCGGCTTGCAGAGAGCCTTCCGCACCATTCGGCCGATTTTCCGCGAGCGCGCCAAGATCAACGCGGAGGTGTCCGGACGGCTCACCGAAACGCTCGGTGGGGTTCGCGTGGTGAAGGGCTATCACGCCGAGGAACGCGAGCATGGCGTGTTTTCGGCAGGTGTACAGCGGCTGCTGGACAATGTTCTTCGCACCCTGACCGCGACCTCTCTGATGGGCCTGGGCTCTACGGTGCTCATGGGGGTGGTGGGTGCACTGGTCATGTTGCTGGGAGCGCGCCAGGTCGTGAGCGGCGCGATGACGCTGGGCGGCTTCATGACCTACACGGTTTTCCTCGGCTTTCTGGTGGCACCGCTGTTCCAAATGGTGGGGATCGGAACGCAGTTCACCGAGGCCATCGCAGGCCTGGAACGCACCCGCGAAGTGCTCGGCGAGCATCCTGAAGATGAGGACCCGCGCCGCACGGTCCGGCTATCTGAGATGATCGGGGAAGTTGAGTTTGAACATGTGCGGTTCGCTTATGAAGCGGGCAAGACCGTGCTGCATGATATTTCCTTTCGCGCTCAGCCGGGCACCGTGACCGCTCTGGTGGGCTCCTCCGGTTCGGGGAAATCGACCATTATCGGCCTGATCGCGGCGTTTTACGCACCGCAGCAGGGCCGCGTCCTCGTGGACGGCGTGGACTTGGCAACGGTACGGTTGGACTCCTATCGCTCGCAGCTCGGAGTCGTGCTGCAAGAGTCGTTCTTGTTCGATGGCACCATTCGCGAAAACGTGGCCTTCTCGCGGCCCGAGGCCAGCGAGGAAGAAATTCTACGCGCTTGCCGCATCGCGCGCGTGGATGAATTTGCTGAACGGTTCGAGAAGAGATATGACACGGTCATCGGCGAGCGCGGCGTCAAGCTGAGCGGCGGCCAGCGCCAGCGCGTCTCCATTGCGCGCGCGGTGCTCGCCGACCCGCGCATTCTAATCCTGGATGAGGCGACTTCCAGCCTGGACTCGGAATCCGAGCAGCTCATTCAGGAAGGCCTGGGCTATCTAATGGGCGGGCGGACCACGTTTGTGATCGCCCACCGGCTGTCCACCATCCGTCGCGCCGACCAGATCTTGGTGGTCGAAAACGGCGTGATTGTCGAGCGCGGCACGCACGAGTCCCTCTATGCGGCGCAAGGGCGCTACTACGAGCTCTATACCCGGCAGCACGGCGTCGAGATGGACCTGTTCCTGGCGCCGGGTGAAGGTGGTATGGAAGAACCTGCCGAGACTGCGAGCGGCGGTGCGAACGGCGCTGGTTCTGAGCGCGGGCTGAGCGCGGTGGAATCCGACGCTTTGGGGCTACCTCGCAATCCTCTGAACCGAGCTTGAACTCGCAGAGGCATGGTCCTCGACGGCAAGTCCGCGCTGGTTAGCGTGCACGGCTGTGAGCGTTACCCTTCTCGATTATCCTTCGGGAGGTGCCGTCGTCTCTTGCACATACATGGTTGCGGTGGCCTCGGCTAGCAGAGGATTCCCGTCCGAGTCGCCGCGTATTTCCGCCCGAGCATCGACCAGCCGCCGGCGCTGCTGTACGGTCCAGGCACGAACCACCATCTTGGTTCCCACCGGAATCGGCTGCCGGAAACGGGTCTCGACGCGCGCCGTCACGCCATACATTCCCTGGAAGTAGAGCGCCCAGGCCAGCGCCTCATCCATCAGCGCCAGGGCTACGCCGCCATGCAACAGTCCGGGCCACCCGGCGTGCTCGGTGCGAGCCGTGTACTCCGCGCGGCTGCCGTGTTCCCCCTCGCGCTCAAACGGCACGCGCAAACCTACCGCGTTGTCCGGCCCGCAGACGTAACAGTTCCGCACGTTGGATTTCCGCCAGCGCTGGCCTTCGTCTTGTGACACGCGCGTTCCTTTGGGAGCGGCCCTGGGGAGTTAAAAGGGAAGTATAGGTAACCGGATTGCCCCACTCAAGTCTCAAGTCGCTCGTTCGCGAGCGCAATCCGAACTAGCACCCTATTTTTGATTGAGTAGGGGGATGTCTTTCGCGTCGGGCGGTTTCGGGATAGTTTTCAGAAAGGCGTAGATAGCGCCGAGTTGCGCGTCCGAGAGCACCTTGCTGGTGTACGGAGGCATCTCGCCTTTCGGGGCCCGCACATAGTTCGTGATAACGGAGAGACTGGGTGGATTGGGAGCGAGACGCGAGCCTGCCGACCCGCCCTGGCCGGAGTAGCCGTGGCACTGGTAGCAACCGACCGTGTTCCAGAGCTTTTTGCCGGTTTCGGCATTTCCCTCGGGCGCAGCCGACGCCGGCGAAGTAGCTTGCTGTTGCGCTTGCCCCTGGGCCGACTGGCCGCCCTGTCCTCGCGCCGCAGATGGAAGCAATAGCAGGCCGGTTGCCGCTATCGCCAGGGCGATACAAAGGCCGGACGCGATCTTCATGGAAACGAGTTGCATGGTCCCTCCTACCGCGGCTGCATCACAGTATCCAGCAGAGCGGGCTGACCCTTCTCCACTACCGCCAGCGCGCGCTTGATGGCCGGCCCAACGTCATTCGGGTTGGTGATGGGGCCTTCGGCATACCAGCCCATGCTTTGCGCCAGCTTGGCGTAATCAATGTTGGGGTCTTCGATGGTCGTGCCAATGTGCGCCGTGGTGAGGTCGCGATTGTGGCGGCAGGCCATGCGCTGCAGGTGCATCACTTCCTGGTGGTAGGCGCGGTTGTTGTTCATGATGCTCAGCAGCGGAACGCGATGATGCGCCGCCGTCCAGAGTGCTCCCGGAGAGTACATCAGGTCGCCGTCGTTCTGGATGCTGAGCGAGAGCCGGCCGTATTTCTTGTTGGCCAGCGCGGCTCCCACCGAGGCCGGTCCCCCATAACCCTGGCCGCCGCCCCCGGAACCGCCAAGGCGTTGGTAGTGCTTGGTGACCGGGAACACGCCGCCCCCGCCCCCGCCGTTCACGAACGACCAGTCCTTATTCTTGACCTGCTCCCAGAGCTCATAACTGATGCGCGTGGAGCTGATGGGGCTCAGGTTCCAGACAGCCGCCGCCTGCTGCCGTTGGCGCTCGGCCGCCTGCGCGCGCGAGGCCACGAGCTTCGCGCCGCGGTCCTGGACGATCTGCTTGCGCGCCGCCGTCATCTGCCGCTTGACTTCCTCGATGAGCGAAGGCAGCGTCGCCTCCGCGGAAGCCGCCAGAGCCAGGTCCACTTCCTGGAAGCGTTGGAAGTCCTGGTAATTGCTCTTCATGAAGAGGTCGGTGGCATTGATGGTGATGACCTTCGTCCCCGGCCGGATATTGGACTGCGTGGTGCGCTCCTGCTGGTCGGTCATGGAGTTCAGGCTGCCCCACAAGCCGTCGTTCTCCAGCGCCAAAATGACATCCGCGGTGCGGGCGCTCCCGCCGCCGGCCTGCAACAGATCGGCCAGCTCGTTCAGAAGGTCCATCCCCTTCTGCGTACGGTCCGTGCGGCCTCCCAGGATCAACGGGTTCTCCGCGTTTACCAGCAGCTTCGCGATTTCCTGCACCGCTCCCGAATCGCCTGCCGGAGGTTCGGGGATGGTGAGTTTCGGAATGTGAATGCTGCGCCCCCGGTCAATGGCAGCTTCCTGGAGATCGCTGTCGGCGACGATCACCACGGGCTCCATCGGTGGAGTCATCGCGATCTTATAAGCCCGCACGGCCGATTCGGCGAAATGCGCCAGCGACTGCGGCGTGTCGTCCCACTTGATGTAGTCGCGGACCATCGCGGACGCGTCCTGCACGCTGTGCGCCCACTCCGCTCCCGGACGCCGTTCCGTAGCATCTAGCGTGTTGCCGAGCACGATGTAGACCGGCACACGGTCCACGAAGGCGTTGTAGATGCCCATGGCGGCGTGTTGCAGGCCCACCGTGCCGTGCGCCATCACCAGCATCGGCTTGCCCGCAATCTTGGAGTAGGCGTGCGCCATCGCCACCGAGGCTTCTTCATGCATGCAGGTGATCCATTCGGGATTCTTGTTCTTGCCATAGTTGACGAAGGATTCCTGCAGCGCCCGGAAGCTGGAGCCCGGATTGGAGGCTACAAACTCAAAATCGAGCGACTTCAGGACGTCCACCATAAAGTCGGCGCCCGGCCGCTCCGTTGTCAGCAGCGGGGTCCCGTCGGCCACATCCGTCGGCTCTGCCGCGGCCGCAAGCGCTGCACGAGTCGGCTCGGGAGCCTGCGCTGCGGCGAGCTGCGCCCCGGCCGCGAGAGCCGCCGCGCCTCCGGCTGCCATCTTGATAAAATTCCGACGATCTAGTGATTTGTCTTCGGATTGTTTCATGGCACCCTCACCAGGTCTTCAGAATGGTTTCGTCCCGGCTCTTTTTCCCAACAGCGACTGTTGGAATGGCTATCGACCTGAACTGGCATGATGGTACTGAAAAGACCCACCTAGGTCAACGCCAAACGCTCAAGATCCGAGACCGGAAGCAGGAAGAGTCCGAGACAGCACGGTGATTGGGTCGTCCGGTTGAACCGCGCCATCCTGAACAACGCGCATGTAGATTCCCCGGAGATTGCGGTGTCGGAGGTCGGGCTTCGATACCAGCCGGAGCGCGTCAGCGCCAAACCGCGCCTGGAATTTGTGGCAACCATCGTGGGGCTGTGGTGTGATCTCCAGAATGGCTTTACCGACACGCACGCGGCTGCCGGGCGGCAGATTGGCAGCAGAGAGATCGAGCTCAACAAACAGATTGTCCCCGAATAGTGTTACAGACTGGCCGTTGGCGATCAGCTCCGCCACCTCTTTCTGCATGACGGTGATCTGCGCGTTGCCGTTTCGCTCCGCCGCGCGGCCCCAGGCATCCCCTGGAATAGCGGAGTCCACGCCTAAGACAGCCTCAGACAAAATTTCCCGCCGCCCGCCCGGACCTCGGCGCATCAGCAGAGCGACCCGCCCTTGGTCGCGGGGTGCAACGGGCAGAGCGAGCAGCCGCCGCTCCAGCTCTTGGAGTGAGCAGTAGCGGCCCGAGTCTCCGCGTGAGTTGGAATCCACAACTGCCAGGGTCTGATCCACTCTTCCCTCCACTCCGTCCGTAGCGAGATTGTACCTCGGTTTGCGCACGAAGGTAACAGGAGGTCGGAAAGACAACACGTAGATCATCTTGTGTTCTGGCGGGCCGGTCGGGTAGGCTGAAAAAGTCCCTCGATAGCGGTTCTATCCATGTCGAACATCGTTACCATCGCCGCCATTCAGACTCGCGTGCAGCAGGACGGCGCAACGAACTTGCAACGCGCTTTGAAACTGGTGCGCGGGGCGGCGCGCCGCGGCGCGCAAATCATCTGTTTGCCGGAGCTTTACCGCACGCCGTATTTCCCGCAACACAAGAGGAAAGACGTGCGTGGCCTGGCGGAGACCATTCCGGGCGAATCGACCCAAGCGTTTTGCCAGATCGCCGCAGAACTAGGGGTCGTCATCATCGTGCCGCTCTTTGAAAAATCACGCGGCGGGCACTACTACAACTCCGCCGTTGTGATCAACGAGAAGGGAAAGCTCTTGCGAACCTACCGCAAGCTGCATCTTCCCCAGGACCCGCTGTTCTGGGAGCAGAATTACTTCCAGCCCGGCGACTCCGGCTACCGCGTCTATCAGACTCGCTTTGCGACCTTCGCCGTGCTGATCTGCTACGACCAGTGGTTCCCGGAAGCGGCGCGGATGGCGACGCTGGCCGGAGCAGAAATCATTTTTTATCCCACCGCCATCGGCTGGATCGTGGGGCATCGCTCCGCCGACGGTGACTGGCATGACGCCTGGGAGACGGTGATGCGCGGGCATGCCATTGCTAATGGCGTCCATGCTGTGGCGGTCAACCGCGTAGGGCGCGAGGAGCGGCTGCGTTTTTGGGGGCAATCGTTCGCCTGCGACAGCTTCGGCAAGATCATGAAACGCGCCAGCAGCACTCGCGAAGAAGTCCTGGTGGCGCGGCTGGACCTCGCGCATAACCGGCGCATCCGCGAAGGCTGGGGCTTTTTGCGCAACCGCCGCCCGGATACGTATCGCTGGCGTGGTGCAAAGGGCCAGTAGCTGAGCCGACAAGCGCGTTATGTCGAAAACTTCTTCTGCACCGCCCACACCGCGCGAGCTCGGCTACCGTTGG
>JBGPJR010000062.1:0-8445 GCA_041485545.1 Terriglobia bacterium | reverse complement strand
TTCGGCGCGGAAGTCTTCCGGCCCTCGCCGCGCCAGGCCGACCTGATGATCATCGCCGGACGCGTCTCGCAGAAAATGGCCCCGATCATCCGGAACCTTTACGAGCAGATGCCGGAACCGAAGTGGGTGATCTCCATGGGCGCTTGCGCGACCTCCGGCGGCGTGTTCAACAACTACGCCATCGTGCAGGGCGTGAACCAGGTGATCCCGGTGGACGTCTACGTCCCCGGCTGCCCGCCCCGCCCCGAGCAGCTTCTCTACGCCATCCTGCTACTGCAGAAAAAAATCGAAGCCGACCACGGGAGCTTCCGGCGGACAGCGAATATCGCCTGATGGATCGGCCAGAACCACTTCCTGCGCCTATTCCAACTCACGAGCTTCTCACTCGCGCGGATCCACGTTGATCATGCGAACTCCGGGCACGTCGCTCTACGAGCAACACTTTGCGAGTAGCCGGAAGGAACGGCTGTTCCTATCCTCGGCCAGCTTCCTGGTTACGTTCGTTACGATCCGGGTCATCACCTACGCGATTCACACTGGGGAAGGCGGCCCGTTCCATTTCATCATTGTCCGCGGCACTCATGTCCACCATCTGGTGGGAGGAATCCTCCTGCTATTGATGGTGGGGTATCTCTGGCTCCTGCAAGTGGATGTAGGGACGACGGCGTCGGCCACTCGGCTATCCCGGCTCACGGCGCTCCTTTATGGAATTGGCGCTGCGCTCACGCTGGATGAGTTCGCACTCTGGCTGAATCTTGAAGATGTCTATTGGACAACCCAGGGGCGATTGAGTATTGACGCCGTGATTGTGTTCGGAGCCCTTCTCAGCGTGAGCTTGTGGGGCGGATCCTTCCTGCGAGCGAGTCTGGAGCGACTGGTTCGCCTCCTGAGGAAGGCGGCTGGTTTGTCATAGGCTGCGTTCAACAGCGTGGCAGAAATCTATTCGACGGTGCTGCGAGCCATCGGGAAGAAGAAGGGCAATGACATGATCTCGGCGGCGAGTGCGCCCACCGTCACCGCCGTGCCCGCCTCGGCAGCCTCACGGCGGACCATGGCGAGCGCGATGGTGCGCCGCAGGCCGAACGAATAGGCCGCGCTGGTGACGCTGCCCGCGGGCTGCCCCTGCGCTGCGATCTCCGCTCCCGGCGCGACTTCCTGCTTTCCCTCAAACAGTACACCCACCAGCTTCCGGTTCACATGTCCGCGGGAGCGGATGCGCTCGACAACCTCCTGGCCGAGATAGCAGCCTTTCGTAAAGCTGATGGCGTGCATCTGACCGGTTTCTTGCGGCAGCGTCTTGTCATTGATGTCGGCGCCGTAGCGCGGCAGGCCGGCTTCGATGCGGCAAATCTCCGCCGCGTCAAAGCCTGCCGGCCGCACGCCCAGGGACTTGCCAAGTTGGAGGCTGCGGTCCCAGACGGCGGCGAGTTGTTCGCCCGGCCCGCCGATCCAGTAACCAAACTCCCCGGCAGCGGCGGTGCGAACCAGGCGCAGCGGCGAGTCGGGTAGCTCCAGGTGCTCCAGCAGGCGCATGCGCGGAGGGTCAAATCCAACGGCCTCGCGGAGCACCTCCAGCGTGCAAGGGCCTTCCAACGCCAGCCAGCCGAGCGCAGCGCTCTGGTCCTCGACGGCCACGCGGTCGGCAATGATATGTTTCTGGAGCGTTTGCCGAACCGCCTCTACGCACTGCGCCTCCGTATCCACCAGGTAGGACGCAGCGTCCAAACGCAGGATGCGCGCCTCGGCCAGGATGTGGCCATGGACGTCGAGAAAGAACGCCTGATTGCCCTGCCCCACCTCCATTTGCTTGACCTCATTGGTGACCATGCCGTGCAGGAAGCGCGGCGCGTCCTTGCCGCGGACCAGCAGGCGACCTCGATGAGAGAGATCGAGCAGCCCCGCCGCTTCCTTGATCGCCCAGTACTCCTCTTCCACCGAGCCAAAGGATTGCGGCATTGCGCCGGCGGCAGCGCCGTCCGAGCCGGGACTCCACTGGGCGCCGGCTTGTTGCAGCTTTTCCAACAACGGGCTGACAGGCATATACCCCCACACAGAGCGCAGTTAGCGCCTCATACGGCTTGCATCCAAAAGCTCCCGCCGCGATGGGTCACGCACAGCGGCGTCCGGCTCGCGAACAGGTCGCGGCGGCACTTGTACATCCAATCCGAAAAGTAGAGCACGCGGAACGCAGCATTGCCTTGCAAGAAGGCGCGCAGGAAGTAGGCCTCGTTCCAGTAACGCCGTTCCTGGACAATCCATTCCCTAGGATACTCAAAGGGAAAGAAGATGTCGTGCAGGTGGACCAGCACGCCGGAACGAAGCTGGGGCAGGATTCGGAAGAAACAGTCCAGCACATCGCTCCCGGTCTTTCCCACGTGCGAGGAGTCCATGAACAGGATGTCGCCCGCCGCCAGTTCGGTGAACAACTCCACGGGAGCATCTTGCAGGCGCAGGCTCATCACGCGTTCGCGATACGGGGACGCCTCGCCTAGCAGTTCCAGAACGGTTTCCGGATATGGATCGAGGAAGGTCATCTGGACCCGACCGTCCAGATACTGCTCGTTGATATCAATGGCGGCGCAGGAAGAAAATCCGGCGCCCACCTCGATGTAGCGGCGCGGGCGGCACTCCACCATAAATCCCAGCAGCGCCAGCGCGTCGGCCAGAGGAAAGTTCGGATTGCCGTAGTAATAGTGCCCTCCCGGCGCAGGCTGTTCGGGAAACGGATTGCGGTCATAGTGCCTCGCGATGATCGCGTACCAGCGCAGGACCTCCTGTTCGTCAATCCCGAAGCTCGCGAGCGAAGCGGTCGGGCTGGCCTCGGCATCCATCGCCCGCTGGACGGAAGCCTCGTTAGGATCGACCGTGGGCGAATAGTAGTGGCCTTCAGGCAATCCCGGCGATGCGCAGGGCGCATCGGTGGCGGCCGAGGATTCCGGTTTCGGATGTTCTTCCCCAGGCATTCTTGATTCTCGCTGACGGTTCCATTATCCATCAAGAACACAATTCACGACGCCATCTGCAATTCCCGCCAATCCGGCGAGACGGCGGTTCGAGCGCCAGCGTGCTATACTTTTCATTGATGATCCATGAGATTTTGCCGGTGGGCTGGCTGCAGTGCAACTGCTCCATCCTGGGCGATGAGACCACGCACGAAGCCATCGTGGTGGACCCCGGCGATGATATTGAGGACATTCTGGCGATTCTGGCTCGGCATCAGCTGCGCGTGAAGTTCATCGCCATCACGCACGCGCACATTGACCACATCGGCGGGGCCAAGAAGCTGAAAGAACGCACGGGTGCGCCGGTCTATCTGAATGAACACGACCTGGAACTCTATAGCATGATGGATGCCCAGGCCGCCTTTGTGGGCGTGCCGCCCTTCCAAACCACCAACATCGACGCACTACTGCGGGAGGGCGACGAGCTGCAGTGCGGTGGGATCCGAGCCAGCGTCCTGCACACGCCGGGACACACGCCGGGCAGCATCTGCCTGCTGGTGCCGAACGGCGTGCAGACCAAACTGCTGGCCGGAGATACGCTGTTCCGCGACAGCATCGGGCGCACCGACCTGTGGGGTGGAGACTATGGTCAGATTCTGCGCTCGCTCCGGGAAAAGCTGCTGCCTCTGGATGACGCCGTTGTGGTGGTGCCCGGCCACGGTCCGCTGACGACGATTGGACGCGAACGCGAGCACAACCCGTTTCTGCAGGCTTCCTGAAGGATGCAGCGCGTGAGTCCCAAGAATGCGAAAAGGCCGCAGCCGCGCGCATCCCGAAACGGCGCCCCTCACTATTGTTTTTGCTGCGGCGCGGATAACACGGAAGGAATGCATCTGAAGTTCCGCGTGCAGGAGGACGAGTCGGTCGTACGCGGGACTTTTCGCATGTCCTCCCGTTACGAGGGCGCGCGATCCATGGTGCATGGCGGCATCGTCGCCACGCTGCTGGACGAGGCTATGGCGAAGCTCAATCGCCCGGACCGGATCGTGGCGCCTACGGCCGAGCTGCGGGTGGAATATTTGCGACCCGTGCCGGTGGGCAAGAAGATTGTGGTGGAAGCGCGCCGCCGCGCACGGCAGGGGCGCAACTACTGGCGCGAGGGCACCATTCAGGACGCCGATGGCACCTTGCTCGCCAAGGGCAAAGCGCGCTTTGTGAAGATCGGAGACCGACAGCCAGCTGCCCCAACAGGGCGCGCGCGCGGCTGACGAGGGAGGCAAGGGTTATGTGGGATCAATCCTTCCGGCTCAAAGTGGGGCTGGCGGAGATGCTGAAGGGCGGGGTCATTATGGATGTGACCACCGCGGAGCAGGCCAAGATCGCCGAGGAGGCGGGCGCGGTGGCGGTCATGGCGCTGGAGCGCGTCCCGGCCGATATCCGCAAAGAGGGCGGGGTGGCTCGCATGGCGTCCATTCAAATCATCCGGCAGATCATGAACATCGTTAGCCTCCCGGTCATGGCCAAGGTGCGCATCGGCCACGCGGCGGAGGCGCAGATCCTGCAGGCGCTGGAGGTGGACTACATTGACGAGAGCGAAGTATTGACACCCGCCGATGAAGAGCACCACATCTTGAAGCACTCCTTCCAGGTGCCGTTCGTTTGCGGCGCGCGCAACTTGGGCGAGGCGTTGCGGCGCATTGCGGAAGGCGCGGCCTTGATCCGCACCAAGGGCGAGGCCGGCTCCGGCAACGTGGTGGAGGCCGTCCGGCACATGCGGGCCATTATGCGGGATATCAAGCGGCTGGCCACTCTTCCGGAAGAAGAGCTGATGGCAGAGGCCAAGAACTTGCAGGCGCCCTACGAGCTGGTGCAGATGGTGGCCCGCGAGGGGCGGCTGCCGGTGCCCAATTTTTCCGCCGGCGGAATTGCCACTCCGGCCGACGCGGCGCTGGTGATGCAATTAGGAGCGGAAGCGTGCTTCGTGGGCTCCGGCATTTTCAAGTCCGAGGATCCGGCGCGACGCGCCAAAGCCATCGTCCGCGCTGTAACGCACTTTGATGACCCCAAAATGCTCCTGGAGTGTTCCGACGAATTGGGAGAAGCGATGCGCGGGCTGGACGTCGCGCAGCTTCCCGAGAGCGAACTGCTCCAAACACGGGGGTGGTAGTTTTTCCGATGAAGAACCTGAACACGATTGGAATCCTGGGGATGCAGGGCGACTTTCAGGCGCATAGCAGCGCCTTGGCGCGCGTGGACGTCGCCAGCAAGTATATTCGCAAGCCCGCCGATCTCGCCGGGATTGCCGGTTTGATCCTGCCCGGAGGGGAAAGCACGACCATTTTGAAACTGCTCGAGTCCGAAGGACTCCTGGAGCCCATCCGGCGCTTCGCACAATCGCATCCCGTGTTCGGGACTTGTGCGGGCGCCATACTGATGGCCGACCGCGTGGAGAACCCGCAGCAGAACAGCCTGGGCCTGATCCGCATGACGGTACGGCGAAACGCATACGGGCGGCAGCTTTCCAGCGCCATCCGGCATGCCGAGGCCCCGCGGGAGCTCAACGTCGGCCGCAAGCCCGGCCCGCCGCTCGAGGCGGTGCTGATTCGAGCGCCCCTCATTACCGAGGTCGGTCCCGAGACGCAGGTGCTTGCGAGCCTGGATGGGCAACCGATCCTGGTTCGTCAAGGCCAGCACCTCGCCGCTACCTTCCACCCCGAACTCACCGAAGACACCCGCGTCCATCGCTACTTCTGCCGTATCGTCTTCAAAGAAGAAGCCAAGGACGACGACACCGGCAAGTAGTCTGTTTCTGAGACACCCAGCAACTGAACCAGAGGGAACGACCGATTCTGTCCGCGTTACTGACAGAAAGTGTCAGAACGAATCGTGACTTCCAGTTCCCAAGCGCAGTATCTCTTTTGGCACAGCAATATAATTGCATATCGTTATCTCATATAAGATCAATATGTTCCCCACCGACGCAGGCAGCTGGAATGCGAGCAATCCAGCTTTGGAATACCAACTGCACTATCTTTGACCGATGTCGAGGGACGGAGTTTGATTTCCGGGTTTTTCGCGTTTCAGGGGGAGACCCAAAGTTTGGAGAGGAGACACAAGAGAGAGATTATGAAGAAGCAAAAAGGATTTTCGCTGATTGAGTTGTTGATCGTGGTGGCGATCATTTTGATCATCGCCGCGATTGCGGTACCCAACCTGCTGCGTTCGCGCATGGCGGCCAATGAATCATCGGCGGCCGGCTCCTCGCGCACCGTTGCCACATCCAATGTGACCTATGCCACCACTTACGGTATCGGCTTCGCGGGCGCGGTCGGAGCGGCCGGCCTGGACAGGCTCGGGCCAGCCGCAGGCGGCACTGCCACGTCGGATACGGCTGATCTGCTTGATTCGACTCTGGCCGCCGGGCTCAAGAGCGGCTACACCTTCACGTATACGGATGACGGCAGCGCTTCCACGACTGCTGATCCGGTCGACACCTATACATTGGAAGGGACGCCCACGACCTCCGATGTCACGGGCAAGTCCTGGTTCTGCGTGGATCAGACCAACGTGGTTCGCAAGGACCCCGCCGGTGCTCAGGCTGCAACTGGGGCTGGCACGGCCTGCGACGACGGTACGGGCGTCAACCCAGCTATGTAAAAGCGCCTCCTCGGACCTGTGGCAGCAACGCGCAGCTCCGTGGGATCGCCAGAAAAACCAAGACGGGAGAGCCGAACGGTTCTCCCGTCTTTTTGTTACGCGTCGAGCACCATCCAAACCAATACCCTTGTGCCCCTGCCTCCCTTGAAGCGACAATCACCCTAATGAATCTTCAGAGCAACAATGAGAAATGGCCTGCTTGCACGGAGTGGTTAGAATCAGGTGAAGGGCTACTCTCCGTCGCTTTCTTGCTAGCCGTCTCGTTTGTCCTGTACTGGCCTTCACTGCACTTCGGCTTTGTTTGGGATGATCTAGATTACATCGTAGAGAACTACCGAATACAGGGCCTTTCGCCAGCGCATTTTCGTGCAATCTGGGAATCTCCGTTCAGTGGTCAATATGCACCGCTGCATCACACGTTCTTAGCGATCGTCTATGCAGCGTCTGGGTTGAACCCGTTCGGGTATCATCTCGCCCAGTTGCTGCTTCACGCGGCTTGCGTTGGTCTGCTCTATTGCGCGCTGAAGAGCATTGAATCAGCACGGGTGGCGCTGCTGGCGAGCCTATTGTTCGCTGTCTTTCCGGCGAACATCGAGACAGTGGCCTGGGTTTCGGAGACCAAGAGCACATTGGCGTTCTTGCTCTTTCTACTTTCCTTTTTGGCCTTCCTGCGGCTCAGAAGCCGCGCGCGTTGGCAAGATGGAGTTTGGTGCGCCTTTTTCCTGCTGCTGTCTCTGCTGGCTAAGATCAATACGGTGGTGGCGCCAGCCATCTTCCTCCTCTACGATTACAAACAAGGCGAACCCATAAGAAGGGGCAAGGCGTGGGGCTTGGCAGCTTTCTTCTTGGTGAGTGCGATCTTCACAGGCATTACGCTCTACTATTACTCCTCAGCAGGAAACCGTGCATTCCCGGACCGGCTCATAGAGGGCATCCTCCGGGAAGCGAACACCGCTCATCGGCCTGATTCGGGCGGCTACTACGGCGGCGTGTATGTTCATCTGCTCAATCTACCCACACTGCTCCTGTTTTACGTTCGCACGACCCTGTTTCCTCACCCGTCGATTTGGCCCATGATCCATGTTGATGAGGGACTGAACTGGGCGGCAGGCATAACCTGGATCGCACTGCTTTTCAGCATCCTGCTTTTGTATCGCAGTCCGCGCGACCTTCAATTCTGGAGCCTGTGGTTCATTGTGTTTCTCCTCCCGGTGCTGCAAATTATTCCAAACCCGGTCTGGGTTGCCGACCGTTATCTTTATATTCCCGTGGTCGGAGCGTTCGTGCTGCTGAGCAAATTGTTCTTCTACCTATCCAATCGGCGAGGCAGACTCGCGCCCCGGCTCGCGTTACAGGGCGGCATTGCGGCGGTCCTGCTGGCGTTTGTTTGGCAGACACACCAACACTTACCAGCTTGGAAGAACGAGGTCACATTGTGGGAGGATGCGACAAAGACTTGTATGCCGTCTGCATTCTGCCATGCCCGACTCGGAAAAGCCCTCCTGCGCGCCGGACATCCCAACTTAGCCGTAAGAGAGGCACTCCAAGCCTTGAAGATTCGGCCTTCCCCCCAATATTGGATCGACCTCGGCGACGCCTATACCAGCCTCGGAACCTACCGTGAGGGTCTCTTGGCTTACAGCACGGCACGGCGGATCGCCGGACCGCTGCCACTCTTTTTCTGGGCCAAGGTCGCGAAGACCCATTACCTGTCCGGCGACTTGACAAATGCAGCCCGCGTGATCGAGGCTGGCCAGCGGGTTGACGCCAACGATACGAGCCTGCTGCTCGTAAATGGTTTCGTTCAGTGGAAGCAGGGCAATCGGGAGCAAGCCAGACAGTCCCT
>JBGPJR010000061.1:0-8752 GCA_041485545.1 Terriglobia bacterium | reverse complement strand
GAGCTTCCCACCGGGCCGGCCATCTTCCGCCTGCCGGAACACATGCAGCGGCTGATCAACTCCTGCAAGATCTATCGAATGGATGTGCCCTTTACGCGCACCGAGCTGGAGCAGGCGGCCATCGAAGTGATTCAGGTCAACGGCTTGCGGCACGGCTATATTCGCCCCATCGTGCTACGCGGCTACGCCTCGCTCGGCGTTCACGCGCAGGATTGCCCCATCGAGGTCTACATGGCCTGCTGGGAGTGGGGAAAATACCTGGGCGCGGACGCAGACCAGGGTGTGGATGTGGGTGTCTCTTCGTGGAACCGGGTGGCCCCCAACACGCTGCCGGCGATGGCCAAGGCCGGAGCCAATTACATGAGCTCGCAGCTCATCGCCATGGAGGCCCACACCAACGGCTACTCGGAAGGGATTGCGCTCGACAGCCGCGGCTACGTCAGCGAAGGCTCGGGCGAAAATATCTTCGTCATCTACGGGGGAAAGATCATCACCCCGCCGTTCGCTTCTTCGATTCTGCCGGGCATCACGCGAGACAGCGTGATGGCGCTGTGCAGGGACTTGGGCCTGGCCGTGGTCGAGCAGGACATCCCGCGCGAGATGCTCTATCTTGCCGATGAAGTCTTCTTTGTCGGCACCGCCGCCGAGATCACGCCGCTCAAGAGCGTGGATCGCATCCCGGTGGGGAGCGGCAAGCGCGGTCCCATCACCGAGCAACTGCAGAAAGAATTCTTCGCCATCGTCGAAGGGCGCAAGCCCGACCGCTACGGCTGGCTCACACCGGTTCCCGTCGCGCGCGCCGCCGCCGTGGCTGGCAAGTCGTAGTCGCATCGAGAGCACTCCATCGGATAACGCCGCCACCTGCGGCGCTATTTTCCCAAATGGCGGACGGCCAGCACCGGGAAGCGGCCGTCGCGAATCACCCCGGCGATGGTGGAGCCCCATGTCAGGCCCGCTCCCTTTAAAACCCGCGCACCCATGATGATCAGGTCCGCGCGCTTTTCTTTGGCGAACTTCAAAATTTGTTCCTTAGGGTCCCCGTCGCGGACTTCATAGCTGACCGGGCAGGCAAGGCGCTCCGGCGCAGGGAGCAGCGCGCGCATCTTTTCCCAGGCGCCGCGGATGTGCTGCTCCAGGCCGGCATCGTATTCCGGCAGCAGGTTGGAGAGCTTGCCGAGCGCCGGGGGAGCCGTGGGCACGGCGTGAAACAGAATCACACGGGACGCCTCGCCCGACGCCCAGCGCAGCGCGTACACCAGCAGGCGCATGGCGTTCGGTGAAAAGTCGGTGGGCACCAGGATCGTGCGCAGACGTAGCGGATCGAACTTCGGCTTTGGCGCCCGGCTCGCGGCCGACAGACTGAGGATCAGCGAGGGGCAGGTCGCCTGATGGATCACACGCTCGGCCAGCGAGGGCTGCATGAAGCGGCTGAGCGCGCGGCGCGTCCGCGTGCCCATCACCAGCAGGTCAATGCTCTTACCCGCGATGGTTTCCAGGATGCGCTCCCGCGCATCGCCATCGTTCAACAGCAGAATCGCGTTCGCGCCCGCCGCGCCGACCAGGGCGCGCAACTCGATCTCTCGTTCCTGCAGCGCGGCCGGCAAGTCTTCAATCCGGAGCGACTGCCCGGCGGCAACGCTGGCTGCGCCCTGCGGAAGGTCAAAGGTGTGCTGCACATAGAGGCGTGCATGGAAATGTGCCGCAATCCGCGAGGCGACTCGCAGCGCCCGCCGGGACACGTCCGACAGATCCACCGCGCAAAGCACGTTGCGCACCTGCAGGTTCCCGCCACATCCGGTCCCCGTGAGGCTCGCGATTCCCGGCCTGCCTTCTGCCAAGTCCATTGGAGACATTGCAGACTCCCGCGTGTGCAAACTCAACCGCTCCTAGCTTCCTACTGCTCGCGCCGGCGTGTCAATTTGGTTCTGCCGATGGGAAAACGGGGCCCCTTTAGGCACTTGACGTCAAAACGTTATGACGTTACAATAATGGCATGGAAGCGCGACGCAAGAGAGCCACGATTTATTTGGGGGCTGATCTACACAGGGCGTTGCGGCTCAAGGCGGCCGAGACCGACCGAACCGTTTCCGAGATTGTGTCGCGGGCGGTTCAGCAGAGTCTTGCGGAGGACTCCGAGGACTTGGAAGCGTTTCGGTCGCGCGCCAGCGAGCCCAGCCTTCCGTTTGAGAGGGTCCTGAAAGACCTCAAGAGTCGTGGCCTCCTATAACCTCCTCATCAAGTCTTCGGCAGTCAGGGAGCTGGAGGCGATCCCTCGAAGAGACCGGCTGCGGATCGTCAAAAAGATTCATGGACTAGCGGGTGATCCGCGCCCGCCCGGGTGCGAAAAGCTTTCGGGCCAGGAGCAGTATCGGCTGCGTCAAGGCCGGTACCGCATCGTCTATTCCATTTCATATCGCGAGAAATCGGTTGTCGTTGTGAAGATCGCGCACCGCCGCGAAGCCTATCGCTGAGTTCTACCGAACCACCCAATCCTTTGCCCGAGTCCACCCGTCTTCGACTACTTGCCGCAGTTCATAGCTTAAGTGCATGCTAGAAATCAAGTTGCTGCTGCTTTTCTGTGAAAAATGCGTGGTCGAGACGGTGCACATCTGCGAGTATTGGACGTCTACCGGAGGTTTGCCGCAGATAATCATGAGGAAGTTCCGCCTGGCTGTTCGGTGTGAGACCTGTGGCACTTTCCGTCCCTGAGGAAATCACCTCGTGGGTAACCGTCGGAACAACTGCGCAAGTTCCGCCGGCAGGTGGTGCTGGTCGGTCCAGGAGGCGAGGATGCGCTGGGCGAGTTGCGGCAGGTCGCGGCGAGTCGATAGAACCGACTGCTGGATGGTCTGGAGCGCAGGGGGCAAGGTAAGTCCCTGGGTGCGGTACTTTTCGACGCACAGATGCATGGCCGCCAGCGTTTCCTCGCGCGTGCCGACGCACTCAAAGGGTTTTTCCTTGTCCAGCCCGAGCAGTGCGCGCAGAACCTCGGCTGCGCCCTCCCAGGCAAACAGGTCGGAGTCCCGCTCCGCCGACCGGAAGATTCCGAGGATTTGCTCGCGCTCGAGGAACGGATACAGCGCCGTGTAAACGAACAGGCATTTGGGGCAGCGCCCGCACCAGCTATTGGTCCCTTGCCCGCGGTTGCAGCTTCGGAACAGCGAAAAGTATTGTGGGTATTGCGCAAAGCGTTGGGCGATCTGCAACTCATAGAGCGGCCGCAGCAGGCTGAAGTATTCGACGTCTGGGGCCAGATACTTTTGCGAGTACTTCCGGAAAGCGCTCTCAAACTGAAACGTCTTGCTGTATTGGTGATTGATCGGCTCGCCGAGATACTCAACCGTGGCCTCCTCCGCGCTGCGCTCGTTTGAGACAATGACGCGGCGGTGCCCGACGAGCGCCGCGACCGTTACACCCAGAAATGCCAAAAGCGCCGAGAAAGGCGTGTGGCCATTGAGGTAGCCGGCGGCATTCAGTTCCAGCAGGCGCGGATCAATGGTGCGGCGCACGATGATGGGTTGTTCGCAGCCGGCTTGCTGGGCGACGTCCAGCGCGGCCTTGGTGGGGTTGAGCAGGAGGCAGTCGAAAGAACGTCCAGCGGCCCGCAGCGTCTCCAGCGTTACGACGGAGTCTTTTCCGCCGCTCGTCAGCACGAGGTCTCGGGATTCGGGATTCGGGATTCGCGACTCGGAGACGGCGGATAAAGTAGTCCAGGGCCGATCCTCGTCGGCCAACGGCAAGGGAACAGAGAAGATGCGGACGAAATCGGGTTCGCGCCAGTCAATCTGGTTGACGTAGAAATACTCGCCCATGCCGTGGTGCAGCAGGTCTTCCCACCACGCAATCTGCTCCTGGTTCAGTGCGCCCGCCCGTACCTCGATCTCGGGCGAGCAGGCCGCCTTCCAGTAGCTCAGCATCTCGATGAGGCCGAGATGGAAGATGAGGTTATCCAGCGCCGCTTTCGGGATTTGCTCCACGCGCTGCCAGTCCACGGTTTCGATGGTCGTGTGGGGCGTGAAGGAGAGGTCCGGCTCGATGCGGAACTGATACTGCACGCGCAGCCCGCTGTCATGGCGCTGCAGCGAGAACCCGTCGTAGAAAAAGTGCGGATGCCGCGCGCGCAGCTCACGCACGCTGGCTTGGGCGTCAGCAGGAAGAGCGTTCTTCGTCATTAGCTAAGGGATTGTCGCACCAGAGCGGGTTCGGAGCCAAGTCCGCCCGGTTGTGCGAGGATGCGTCGGGTTACGAGCCGGACTGGTGCAGAACCAGCTCGGGCATAGGCTTGGCCTGGAACAGGCGGCGGCAGGGCTTGGCCAGCCAGCGGGCCCAGCGATTGGCAGTCTTTCTGCGGGCGCTATCGGTGGCGATGCCGGTATTGGCGTACATCTGGCGATAGAGTTTAGAGATAAAGAGGAACGCGAGGCGCCCCTTCCAAGACTTTACGCAATCCGAGCGCTTCCAGATGGCGGAAAGGCTGTAGAAGTTGTCCCAAACTCCCTGCGTGCGCGCACGGATTTCTTCCGGGCTCATCGTGGGATGCGGGGTATAGAGCTTGGGCCGCCGGTCCCCCGGGATCAGCCAGTAGCGCGTTACGGGGACGCCGTGAATGCGCTCGGCTCCGTCGCCCAGGCTCTTCTCCCAGCGTTCGAAGTCCACCGTGCCCGGGAAGGGGGTCATGGTCACGAATTGCGCGAAGGTGATATCAGCCTGCTTCGCCAGAGCCGCCGTAGCATCAAATGTGTCTTTGCGATCGGATGGGAGGCCGAAGATGAACGATCCCAGCACATGCACACCGTGCCGCTTGAAGGTTCGCAGGCGCTCCGCTAGTTCGTCGCCGAAGGAGTTGAATTCTTTGTAGATGGACTTCAGACCCTCGGCCGTGACCGCCTCCACGCCCACCAGCGCTCCCTTGATGCGGGCCTTGCGCATGGCATCCAGAAATTGCGGGTCATCGGCGGCTTCCATGGTGATCTGCGTAAAAAAGATCATGTCGGAGGGAAGCCGGGAAAGCCGCTCCATCAGTTCGAACCGTTCCGCGCGTGAGGCTTCCAGTTCCGCCACCCGCGGAAGGTTATTTTGCCGCCGGGCCAGCTCGATGTCGTTCAACGTCACGGGATAGAAATTGTCGTCGGCGAGCGCGATGAAGCGATAACCCTTGCGCCGCAGCGCAATGATTTCGGGGATCACCGTGTCGGCGTCGCGCTGGCGCGGCTGCTGGCCGTCCGTGCGCCAGACCGAGCAGAACGAGCAATGCTTGGGGCAGCCCCGGACGGTTTGCACGGAGGCCCACATATACTTGCCGTCCGGCAGCAGATCCCAGCGGGCCGGCAGGAACCGCTCGGCAGCAAGCCGCCCGCCTTCGTAAACGCGCTGCGGCATCCCCCGTGCGCAATCCGCCAGAACAGCGCTCCAGACGATGTCCCCATCTCCCTTGACGACAGCGTGGGCGCCGCCGAGTTCATGCGCCTCTTCGGGGTAGAGCGAGGCGTGAATGCCGCCGAAGACGACCCAGGCGCCGCGCTCCCGGAGCTGGCGGCCGAGTTCCAGCCCGCGATACGCATTGGCGGTGTGCATGCCGATGCCCACGATGTCCCCTGGTTGAACGCGGCTCGGATCCAGAGCTTCCAGCGTTTCGTCCACCAGAATCGGATCACCGTATTGAGACGGGGTTGCGGCAGCCAGCACAAACAGCCAGCGAGGGGTAATCACACCGATCCCGAACGACACATCACTGGGGTTAACAAGGTAAACGCGCAAGACCCACACCCCCTCGGGATTTTGGAGTTCCGGCAGGCGTGGGACCAGGAGGGACCAAACTGCCTTCCCTAAACAGGGCAGACGCCAAACGGAGTGTACCAGATAACGGGCCTCTGTGCAGGAAATTCGCAAACCAGCAGCGCAGCGCGGGCCGTTGTCCCACCAGCCCCGCACCGCAGCCTATTTACTTCAGCACGGTGCACTTAATGGGCTTGGCAAAGCCGGTGGTATCGCCGGCGATCCAGGAAAAGCTGTCCGCGCAGTTCGCGCTGTTTCCGGTATTGCCGCTGATGTTTGTCGGGGTTCCTGGTGTCGGCGTCGTCACCGGAGGCTGAAAATTCCCTCCGGAGGCCGTTTCCATATGCACCCCATCGCCGGTGTTCCCGGTGATGGTGAGACTGCGTCCGCTCGTCAGCGAGTTGAGACTCGCAAACAAACCATGGCCCGTGTTCCCTGAGATTTCGGTTTCGTTCAGAAAAATGCTGGACCCGCCGTTCGCGCACACACCGCAAAGAATGCCTCCGGGGCTCGGGGGCAAGGGGACAGGCGGATTCAGGTTGTTTTGATAGACCTTAACGTAATTCCCGAGATTTCCTGTTGAGGAGACGAAGAACACCCCCTGAAAGCCGTTGTCGTGAATCTCGGCGGGCTGTGTTCGCGACTGCCCCCCAAGTTGGGCATTGGAGTTGCCGACCTGAATTCCCCGGAAAGCGTTGTGATGAATTAAATGGGCTCCGCCTCCACCCAGATTGCTCAAACCGCTCACGAAGATGCCGGTTCCACCATTGCCCGCAATCTCATCTATCTCGAAGACGCTCGGTGTATTCGGATTATCTCCAAAAAGGTTGGCAAGAGAGGAATTCGAAATGTTCACTCCGTTCCCGGTATTGTTCTGCACCGTGCTGGCCTGCAGCGCTAAAGCGGAGAAATTGCTGACATTGATCCCGCTGGTGCCGTTGCCTTGCACGATGCTGCCGTACATTGTAACGGAGGAAAGCTTGTTGACATTGATCCCGCTACCGAAGGTCCCGCTACCGGACCCGCTGAAGCCATTGTTCTGCACCATGGAGCCGTTCACCGCCAGAGAGGAGTTGTTTTGCACATTGATTCCGTTCCCTTCTGCGCCCTGAACCGTGCAGCCCTCCACGGTGCCGTCGGCAAGATTTACAAGGATTGCGTCAGAACCCGAGGAGCCGTTGACGGTCATATTTTGCAACCGGAACAGATGAGAGTTCTGGAGAAGAAGCGTGGGGTATCCAGGTCCCCCTCCACATGATGTCAGTGTCGCTCCTCCTGTCCCCTGAATCGTCAATTGGTCGATGTTAGTAACCTTGACGCATTCTGAACAACTGCCAGAAACGTTGATCGTGTCTCCCTCCGCAGCGGTATTCACCGCAGCCTGAAGAGGGGTTCCGCTCCCGGTACAGGTTACGCTAACGGTAGCCGCCCATGCGGGGCCGGTGAGCACCAGAAGCAACAGGAATAGAAACGAGACGCGGATTCCGAAAATCGTAAACTTCATCACAGCCTCCAATACCTCATAGTGTTTGAGGGGGATCAGGTTCGCAGTAGTGTACGCAACGGTCGTGCAATCATCAAGATAAAACGCGCTGACCCATGTACTCATAGGACCGCAGTCAGAGGGGTCTAGAGGACTTTTCCGGGGGATAATTGCGGTATAATTTGAGGTAATGCGGTTTTCCCCTTTTGTTTCAATCGGTATACAACATCTTGTAAATTGAGCCTTGACAACCCACTATATGTTGTTAAGATTGGCTCCCGGCGCAGGCTCTTAGAAGTTCCGCCTTTCATCCAATCATAAGGGGGCAAGCATGGGAGAGATTCAAGTGCACATCACTGGACACGACATGAGCGCACCGAGCGCAGCCGTGAGCGGCAGCCGCAAAGGGCTGGTCTTTTCGCGCTATTTCGCCAAGCCCAAAGTCTCTCCTTACGATGAGGTGGAATGGGAGCTGCGCACGGCGTCCATCGGCAATGAGAAAGGCCAGACCATCTTCGAGCAGCGCAACGTGGAGGTCCCTAAGAGCTGGTCGCAGACGGCGACCAACATTGTCGCGAGCAAGTATTTCCACGGCAAGCTGGGCACGCCGGAGCGCGAATCGGGCGTGCGGCAGCTCGTAAGCCGCGTCGTGGATACCATCGCGGACTGGGGCATCCAGCAGGGCTATTTTGCGACGCGCGAGGACGGCGAAAATTTCCGCGACGATCTGGCGCACATCATGCTGCAGCAGAAGGCCAGCTTCAACTCGCCCGTATGGTTCAACTGCGGCGTGGACCGTTGCGAGCCCGAAGCCAAAATCAACAACTGGCACTGGAGCGCCACCGACCAAAAGGTGGTGCTGGAACAGACCGGCTACCGCAACCCGCAATGTTCGGCCTGCTTCATCAACTCCGTGCAGGACTCGCTCGACTCCATTCTGACGCTGGCCAAGACCGAAGGGATGCTGTTCAAGTGGGGCTCCGGCTCCGGCTCCAACCTCTCGACGCTGCGCTCGGCGGAGGAATCGCTCTCGGGCGGCGGCAAGGCTAGCGGCCCCATCAGCTTTATGAAAGGGTTTGACGCCTTTGCCGGCGTGATCAAGTCGGGCGGCAAGACGCGGCGCGCCGCCAAGATGGTCATCCTGAACATTGACCACCCCGACATCGTGGAGTTCATCGAGTGCAAGGCCAAAGAGGAGCGCAAGGCCTGGAAGCTGGTGGAGGCAGGCTACGATCCATCGCTCGACGGCGAAGCTTACAGCTCCATCTTTTTCCAGAACGCCAACAACAGCGTGCGCGTCACCGATGACTTCATGCGCGTCGTGGAGGAAGACGGCGAGTGGCAGACGCGCGAAGTCATCACGCACCGGCTGGCGGGCACTTATCGCGCCCGCGATCTGCTGCGCAAGATTGCTGCGGCCGCGCACCAGTGCGGCGACCCCGGCATGCAGTACGACACCACGGTCAATCGCTGGCATACCTCCAAAGCCAGCGG
>JBGPJR010000060.1:0-8798 GCA_041485545.1 Terriglobia bacterium | reverse complement strand
GCTGAATGTGTCCGAGAACGGTGACGCGGGTCTCGCGACGCGTCTCGCGGCTGATCCAGGAGCCGACCGCATTGGCGACCTCGCCGCTCTTGGGCGTGTAGTAGGGCTCGCCGCTCTGGGGGAGTACGGAGTGGTCGCCGACCAGCCGGCACCCTTCCGCCACGACGATGATGCTGAACAGACGGCCGCTGTGGGCGCGCTGCTCAATCGCTGCGCAGACGTTGGCGAGCGAAAAGGGAATCTCCGGAATCAGAATGATGTGAGCGCCGCCGGCGACTCCAGTGTGCAGCGCGATCCAGCCGGCGTCGCGTCCCATCACCTCCACCAGCATGACGCGATGGTGGCTCTCGGCGGTGCTGTGCAGCTTGTCCACGGCCTCCGTAGTGGTGTGCAGCGCCGTATCGAAGCCGAAGGTGATCTCGGTGGCGGACAGGTCGTTGTCAATGGTCTTGGGAACGCCGACAATCGGCGTGCCGCGGCGGAACAGTTCCAGGCCAATCTTCATGGTGCCGTCGCCGCCAACGATCACCAGCGCGTCCAGGCTCAGCTTGCGGAAGTTCTCCAGCAATTGTGCGGAAACGTCTTTGAGCACCGTCTGGCCATTCTCCGTAACGGGGTAGGCAAACGGATTGCCGCGGTTGGAGGTGCCCAGGATCGTGCCACCGCGTGGCAGAATGCCGGAGACGTCGGCCTCCGTGAGCGGGCGGACCTTCTCCGGAGAGATCAGCCCGTCGTAACCGTCCGGGATGCCCAGCACGGCCCAGCCGTGCTGGAGGGTTGCCGATTTCACCACGGCCCGAATCACGGCGTTGAGCCCGGGGCAGTCTCCGCCGCCGGTAAGGATGCCGATCCTCTGAATGGGTTTGCTCATGAAGCGTGCACTCCGATGGAGCGTGCCTGCCGGAGACTCGGCGCCCGCTCCACCCGCACATTCCATTATATCTGAGAGAAGAAGGGCAGCGCGGCGCGAGAGCCTCCGGGTTCGCCGCCGAGAACTACGGCTGGGACTGCCCCGCGGCGGGCAGCAGCGAGTAGAGGGTGCGGGCCCGTTCCCGATGGCGCTTGATGGCGAGCTCGATCAGCCGGTCCACGAGCTGGGAGTAAGGCAGCCCGCTGGCTTCCCACATTCGGGGATACATACTGATCTGGGTGAAGCCGGGAATGGTGTTGATTTCGTTGAGGAGGATCCGGCCCGTCCGTTTCTCCAGGAAAAAATCCACGCGCGCCATCCCGGAGCATTCCACCGCCTGGAAGGCTGCGATGGCCAGTTGCTGCACGCGCTTCATCTGCATGGGTCGCAGCGGCGCCGGCACGATGAGCTGCGCGGTGTCCTCCAGATACTTGGCCGCGTAGTCGTAGAATTCTCCGCCCGCAATGACCTCTCCCGGGAACGAAGCGATGGGATCGTCATTGCCCAGGACGGAGCATTCGATCTCCCGCCCCAGGATGGCTTTCTCGACCAGCAGCTTGGCATCGTAGTCCGCCGCCGCGTGCAGGGCCTGCTCCAGCTCCTTGCGATTGCGCGCTTTGCTGACGCCGACCGAGGAGCCCAGATTGGCCGGCTTCACGAAGACCGGATAGCGAAATTTCTTTTCCGCGGCCGCCAAGACGCGTCGCGGATTCAACTGGAAGTCCACGCGGCGCACGGCCAGATACGGCACAATGGGCAGGCCGCGCTCCCGAAACAACCGCTTCATCACGTCCTTGTCCATGCCCACGGCGGAGCCGAGCACCCCAGCGCCCACGTAGGGGATGCCCGCCAGCTCCAGCAATCCTTGCACGGCCCCGTCCTCGCCGAAGGTGCCGTGCAGCACCGGAAACACGACATCCAGGGGCTCCAGCGGCGGGGCCGCCTGGCCGCAAGCCACCGGGATCAACGAACCCTGCACGTTGGGACTGGCGGTGGGGATTACCTCCAGCCCTCCCTTGGGAACGCCCGCCAGGGAGAGGCGGGCCGCGCTGCCCGGCGGCAGCATTCCCAAAAGCCAGCGCCCCTCCTTGGTAATCAGGATGGGGACCACTTCAAATTTCTTGGGATCGATGGCCGCGATGACATTGCGCGCCGATTGCAGAGAAACCTCATGCTCGGCCGAGCGCCCGCCGAACAAGACACCCACACGCAGCTTTTTCATTTCCTATTCGACGCCGCGCTCCATTCGCCGCGGCTCTTCATTGTCGCTCAAAATGTGGCGGCCTGAAAGAGAAACGCCTCGAAGGTGAGCTTTCCCTGACACCTCCGCGCTTCCGGCAAGCGCGGCAGTTCCGAACTTCGTAAAGCGAGAGAGTCCAGGGAAATCTTCGATTCGAAGGGGCGGGGAAGAGGCCTCTTCACGACCGCAGCAGAACGGCGCGCCAGCAGGCTATCGCCCCGCCGACGCGCGCTCCTTTTGTTCCACCAGGGCCTTGAGCGCCTCAATCTCGCGCTGCAATCCTCTCTGCCGCATGGCGACGCTCACGAGGTATCCCACGTGCAGCAGCCAGACAACGGCAAAGGCCCAAAACAGATTCGGCATAGCATGTCCCTCCCGCAAGATCAATGGCGCCGGCGCTAGGACTCCAGCAGGAGCTGGCGGCGCAGCTCGCGCACTTCCGCCCGGCTCTTCTCCAGCCTTACACGCAGCACGGCCAGCAACACAAACAACAGCAGAAACGTGATGCAGGCTACCAGCAAAACCTGAGCCATGACCGGGTCCAGCCCGGAGTTCTCGCCGCCCAACACCACCGGCTGGGGATGCTGCGTCCGCCACAAGCGGATGGCCAGGTAATCAAAAATGACGGCGCCGACCGCGAAGATTCCATACACCGCGGAGAACGCCGCGCGCTTGGCGGGGTCCTCCACGAAATCGCGCAGCAACAGATACGCCAGGTAGATCAGCCAGACCAGGAAGCTGAGCGTCAGCCGGGCGTCCCACACCCACCATACGCCCCACACCGGCTTGGCCCAAAGCGGGCCGGTAATCAACCCACCGGTGCACAGCAGCGTTCCGATCTCGGCACAGGACAGCGCCAAGCGGTCCCATTTGAGCTTCTTGGTTGCGAGATACGCGATACTGGCCGCCGAGACGACGAAGTAGGCGGTGAAGCCCGCGATCCACGACGGCATGTGGACGTAGAAGATGCGCTGAATGTCGCCCATGGTCTTTTCCGTCGGTGCGTAGACGAACGCCCCATACATGGTGGCAAACAAACCCACGGCCGTAAGCAGCGCCAGCCCCCTCTCCCATCGCAGTGATCTCACGCTGGTCGCCTCCTGTTCAGGTCTAGCCGGCGCACCGCCGGTAAAGGTCCCGCATCTGGTCGGCGTGCTCCGGATGATTCGGGCCGCAGTAGCCAATCTTGCCCTTGTCCAATATCAACAAGCGCTGCGCAAACTGCAGCGCCTGCTCCAACTGATGCGTGCACAGCACCACAGTCTTGCCTTGCTGCTGCGCCTGTTGCAGCAGGCCTTCCAAAAGCGTTGCGGCGCGGTCATCCAAACCCGTAAAGGGCTCGTCCAATAGCAGCAGCGCCGGTTGATGCAGAAACAGGCGGCCAATCGCAAGCCGCTGGCGCATTCCGCGCGAGAAGTTCCGCACCAGCTCGCCAGCGAACGGCGTCAGCCCCACCAGTTCCAACATCTGGCTGCAGAGGCGCCGCAGGTCGGCAAGGCCGTACAGGGAGCCGTAGAAGAGCAGGTTCTCCTGCGCCGTCAGCTCATCGTAAAGAAAAGTATTATGCCCCAGAAATCCGATCCGCCGGCGAAGCAACACTGGCTCCAAGCGAGGGTCCAGCCCGCCGAGGCGCAGCGTACCGGAACTGGGTTGCGTCAGCAGGGCCAGCAGTTTCAGCAAGGTGCTCTTGCCAGCACCGTTCCGTCCCAGCAGCCCTAGAAACTCCCCTTCTGCCACCTCAAAGTTCACGCCTTGCAGCGCGGCGAAATCTCCGTAGAGCTTGGAGAGCGCCTGCGCCTGAACGGCAAGGCCGCCGCGATTGCCGTCACCGGTCGCGAAGCTTGTCGGCGGTGCCATCTGCATAGAGAGCCAGGATACCAAGATTCACTGCTTACAGCCGGTAGAGGTAGAAGAAGCCCGCCAGCATCACCACGCCCAGGGCGCCGAAGACAATCCATCGCCGCTCGCTCACCGGATCTGGGATCGCAATCAGGCCACCCCCTTCGCCCGCCGTTGCGGCAGTCTGCGCAGGCGCTTGTCCGGAAATGGTTACCTGGAGCGGCTGATCCATCCGGCTGACGTGATAGATCGCGGAGCCGGTGGACGGTTCCTTGCCCTGGGACTCTAGATTGTCTCCCGAAAGCTCGACCCCTTCACCGGGGATTACGAAAAACGTTTGCAGCGCCGGCTGGTCCACGGCCTTGGAAAACTCAAAGGGGGGCTGATAGTCGAGCGAATATTCAATGGCGATGGTGGATTCGCCCGGCCGGATGGGGTAGGTGATGGCAAACTGATTCGGACCCGCGCGCGCCTCCGGCGTCTGCGGGATAGGCATCCCGGCGGTTCCCTCGATGGAGGCTTTCACCTCCTCGCGCGGTTTGCCGGGCAAGCTGAACAAATAGGTTCCCTTCGGTTCCACGTAGGCTCGCGGCGGACTGGACTGATTCTCGACGGAGATTCGCTCGTACACATTGAGCACATCGCCGACGGGCTCCAGGAAAATCACGTGCTCTTTGAGCGCAATGAGGCGCCTGTCCGGGCTGGCCTCGTATACGAGGATTTCCAGGCCTCCCAGCGGCGTCTGGCCCGGGATGAGCGGCTGTGAATAGGTGGCGCCCTTGTAGTGGGCCCGCAGCAGAGCGGGCGCGCTGCCTGATCCCTGCGGCAGATCCTCCAACCGAAACTGCCCCTGGGCATCCGTGGTGGCGGTGCCGACCGGGGTCATCCCCTGTTGGAGCTGGATGTATTCGACCAGCACGCCCGCCGCCGGCTGATTGGTGGTGCCGTTGCGGACGCGGCCTTCCAAGATCGCTCCCGGCGTCTGCGCCCAGAGTGCCCCCCCGATCAGGGGGAAGATCAGCGGGAAGATTGAAAGCAATGCGACGGACCAACGCCCCAGCCGGGGCCCCACGATGCCGGCGGCACGGCTCGTCTCAATCCGGTATGGCGTGTGGATCATCAAGAGGGAAACTTGCAAGGAATAGGGTATGCCGCGGCTTCTCCAGAGCAAATACAATTATAACCGGACAGTCCCGAGGTTACATGCAGACAGTTCCATTTGGTGAAAGCCCGCTGCCTTTTCAGGGATAACCGCCCGCTGGTCGGAGCATAGCCCTCAACCCTCGGGCAACCACTCGGGGCTAAGCCGTCGAACCCTCTTCGCAGGACACAAGCCTCACTCTACCGGCAGACAAAGTTGCCCGCGACCCAATTTTTGGGATCGTTCTGCTCCCCAGACGGCCCCGTGTAGATGGCGTGTTGGGGGAACGGACACAGCTTTCGCTCGTTGTCCACGCGCCCACTGCCGGCCTCGCCCCCGCCTGTGCGGTGAACCGCAACGATCGAATCGGGCGCTTGCCCGTGCTCCACCCATTGGACCAGGGGAGCCAGCTTGTCCCACTCGTTCGGTCCCGGGCCGCCGCTGCAGTGGCCCATGCCCGGAACCATAAACAACCGGGCCTTTTCATGCGCCCCTTGGTAATTGCCTTTGAAGGTCGTCTCCACAACGTTCTTGTAGTAATCCGTGATGACCTCCGGATAGACCGCGGCGTCGCCCCAGCCTTCGTACAGGATCAGCTTGCCGTTGTTCAGATTCAGAAAGCGGTGCAGGTCGGGATCGGTGGCGTCGGTAATCTTCATCATGGAATCGCCCTTGCCGGCGGTGACATCATCCATGTTGAACTCCCACCAGGCGACCTCCGGGAACACGGCGTTCTTGTCCAAAGGAGTGGAAAGTTTTGTCGGGTCGGGCGGCGCGACTCCGGGATCATTTTCATAGAACAGGTAGTTCACGTGATCCACTTCATTTCCCATGTGCGACGGGAAAAATTGGTTGCCGCCGTAGGGAATGACGAGATTCCCCCAGGTAAACTCCGAACCATAGGCAACGCCCTTCAGAATGTGATTGCCCTTGCTGTCATACGGCCCGGCATAGAGCTTCTTGATGGTTTGCAGTTGCATCTGGGTGAAACACCCTGGGGCGTTCTTGTTTGCCGGGCACAGCTTGCTTGCCAGGTCCACGTCCGGGTTGAAGTCGCACCGGAGCGGGTCATCAATGATGCCGTCTTTGATTCCATCTTTGGCGTCGCACTTGTCCAGCACGGCCTGGCGCAGGATGTCCACCTTTTTCAGATCGCTGAAGGATTTGTCGCCAGCGCTGTCGAAGGCAAGGCTTCCCGCGAAGTCTTCCTTCATCAGGAACTGCAGGCTCCAGACATGCTCCATGTTGATCCGCTGATATTCAATCACCCCGTCGCCCGCCACAATGCCGTCAAAATCGTAGGGGAATCGCTGCGCTTCCATCAGCCCCTGGCGGCCTCCTGTGGAGCACCCCTCGAAGTACGAATACTGGGGAGCCTTGTCATAATATTCTTTGACCAGGGCCTTGGAGGCATTAGCGGTCACGTGCACGGCCCGGTACCCAAAGTCGATTTCCGCCTGACGGTTATTAAAGGCGAAGGAAGCATTGGGCTCGGAGCCGTTGTCATGGCCGGTGTTGCTGTTCGCCACCGCATAGCCCTCTGCGAGTCGGTCGTCGGCATAGACCAGGTTCCCGGCCTTGCCTCCGTTCCCGATATTCAGCAGGCGGCCGTTCCAGTTGGACGGCAGCGGCAACTGCATGTGCCAGTGGATGGCGGGTTCGATGAGTCCCGTCACGTGACAGTACTCCGGAGTGCTGCCCTTCGCGGGGACTAGCTCCGCTGACAGAATGGTCAGGTTCGCGATGTTCGTCATCGCCCGACAAGCCGCCTCGTCGCTAGCTTGGTCCGCGACTTCTGCTCTGACCTGCAATGCCATGTCAAAGGCCACAGCGAACACAAGAAATCCAATGGAAAGTCTCCTTCCCGGTCGGTTCCTCATGGCGCAACCTCCAATGGTCGGGTACGCTGGAAACTCCCTTTCATCCGGAATTCCCCAGGGCCTTCCAGCGAGCAGAGTATACACCTCTTTCAGTCCCGGAGACGGGCGTCTTTCGCTGCAGCGCTGCGTGCGTTATAGTATGGCGTTGAGAATGTGAAAGAGAGGCGGACCATGGCGTTATCGGATCTCTACAGCAACATCCACCTGCTGATGCGCTGGCTGCATGTGATTGCGGGAATCACCTGGCTCGGCCACTTGTATTTTTTCAACTTTGTGAACGTGCCGCTGCAGGCGGCGCTGGACGATGCCGGCAAGAAGGCGGTGAACTCCAAGCTCATGCCGCGCGCGCTGTGGTGGTTCCGCTGGGGGGCCATGCTGACGTTGTTCGCGGGCCTGTGGCTGTTCACGCAGCTCTACATGTACACGCCTGGCGTGGGCTTCGGCCCCAGCAGCCTGATGCAGGACGCGGAAGGCGTCACCGACCGCGGCTGGTGGATCATGATCGGCATGACGCTGGGCATCATCATGTGGTTCAACGTCTGGTTCATCATCTGGCCGATTCAGAAGAAGATTCTGGGCGGCAAGGCCAGCGCCGAGGAGCTGCCCGCGATTCGCCGCCGCGCTTACCTTACCTCGCGGACCAATACGTATCTCTCCGGCCCCATGCTGTTCGGCATGCTCGCTGCATCCCACTACGGCGCGATCAACCTGGTTACGGTAGTGGTCTTCTCCGCCATCGCCGTAGCGCTGATCTGGCATGCCATCAAGTTCTCCGGGAAGGTCGGCACCTCCGTCTAGCCGTGGCGTTGACCGACCCGACGTTCCGTGCGGTCCGACCGACCGGCTGAGCGTTTTCACGCTTCCAAAGCTAGTTTTCCCCAAAATTTGTCGTCCATGGAACGCCTATCTGCCCCAATTCTTCGATCCCAGTCCACTCATTTCTAAATGGTTAGCCGCATCCTGGATCTTTCGGCGAAAGTGGAATTTCGGTTGCTAGCTACCACAATGAATAAGGTAATGGGCTTGTCTCCTCTGCTCTTCGATCTCCCAAAACAGTGGGTTCTTAGGGGCGGAGGAAAAGGGGGTGTTTATGAAGCGCCTCGGGTGGGGAATCGGAGCCGCCGTGATCATAGTGGCAGCCGCAGCCGCATTCGGCCAAGGAATGGGCCAAGGAATGATGGGGAGGATGGGCCAGATGGGCCAGGGCATGGGAGGCATGATGGGAGGCGGCCCCATGCATGGAGGACTTTTCACGCCGTTGCCCGCGATGGTGCCCAGCGCGGAGAATCCGCTTACGGACGAACGGATTCAACTGGGCCGGATGCTATTTTTCGACACGCGGCTTTCGCGCAATCGCGATGTTTCCTGCAATTCCTGCCACGATCTCAGCAATTTCGGTGTGGACGGCAGCCCTGTATCCACGGGAGATGAGGGACAACAGGGTAGGCGCAACGCCCCCACCGTTTTCAACTCCGCCGCGCAAGCGGCTCAGTTCTGGGATGGCCGGGCGCCCGATGTGGAGGAGCAGGCCAAGGGGCCGGTCCTCAACCCGGTGGAGATGGCCATGCCCGCTCCGGAGAAAGTGGAGGAAGTCCTGCGCGGCATCCCCGGCTACCGCACCGCCTTTCGCGCCGCGTTTCCTGGCGAGGCGGAGCCGGTTACCTTTGACAACATGGCCAAAGCGATTGCGGCATTTGAGCGCGTGCTGATGACTCCGTCGCGCTGGGACCGCTTCCTCAAAGGCGACACGACGGCGATCTCTGCGTCCGAGCGCGTCGGATTCATGGC
>JBGPJR010000059.1:0-8813 GCA_041485545.1 Terriglobia bacterium | reverse complement strand
TTCCTGAATGAACGTCTTGAACGTTGACCACGACGTGTAGGGTGCAAGCCGTTCCGACTGTTCCATAGCACCACCTTCCTACAGACAGTGTTCCATAATATATTCCACATGTCAATAGGCGCGGACGATATTTGTTTGTGGCTATGGAATATGCTAAATTGGCCCCTTGGGGACCGATTATTTATGGGCCAACTGACTCACGTTATCGTCAGGGATGCTTGGGGAGAGCCGTTGCCCCGAGTCCTGTGCACCGTCAAGGCAGCTAAGGCGTTCGTCTGCACGCCAGAGCTTTATGAATCGTGCCAGCGGGGAGAGAGGATGGCCGTTGGCTTCCCCTTGGAGGATGTTTATGAGTATAACGGTAAGCTGCTCACGCAACTAGCTGAGGCCTTTCAGAAGAAAGACAGGAAGCAGGCCGATGCGCTCTGGGGAAAACTCAGGCCAGTTTCATCGCCACACTAAAGCACCACTACCCGGGGCGGCCCAGCGATGGGATTTTTGTCCTGGAAGGAGTAAAATTAGACTATGCGCTCCCGGGCCTGCTTCCTGGGTCTTATTTTTGCCCTGCTCCTTGCTGTGCCGCTTTCGGCGCACGAAGCAGGGTTCCCTGAGAAAACGTTGAAGTTGGTTTTCCCACAAGCCACCGGATTCACCCCGCGCAAGAAAACATTCACCGCCGCCCAGATCGGGCAGATCGAACAGGCCTCCGCGAGCAAGCTCCAGCGGAACGACAATCCGCTGAATTTCTACGTTGCGCTGGGCAACAGTCCGGATGGCTCCGGCGTACTCGGCACGGTGATATTGGTGGATGCCCAGGGGCCCAAGGGTGGTATTGATCTTGCCCTGGGCGTGAAGCGCGACGGGACCATCGAGCGCATCGTCGTTACGGAGAATGCCGATGACCCGGCCTTGAGCACGGCGGCGTTCCTGGACCAGCTCAAAGGCAAGAACGCCGGTTCGCCGCTCGCACTCGGGAAGGACATCCGTTTCACGGGAAATCCCAAGGCTGCCGAGATTTTTTTGAACACGGTCCGGCGCGGGCTACAGATGATCGCGGCAGCCGGGAGCAAGTAAGCCATGCGTCGCCCGATTCCGGATACAACGCCCCTCGCGGATTTCCACGGGAGTCCCGGCCGCTTGGCATTGCGAAAGCGCTGCCTTGCCGCCGCGCGCTCCTGCGCCTGGGGGATGGTTGGCTACCTCCTGCTCGGCGGCCTGGCAGGGTATGCTCAGGCGCCTACTTTCCTTGGCAGGGTGGTGGCTCTTCCGGATATGGTAGTGAATGTAACCTGTCCGGCCACCGGTCAAATCCTGCCTGCGGGAGATAAGCCCTACACCATCGGCGACCGCGTCCACAAAGGCGACGCTCTCGTGGTCGTAGCCAACCGTTACGATTTGCACGATGCATCGCATATCTCCAACGCGCGCTGGGATTATTTACAGCAAATGTTGGAAGCCCGCTATGCTGCGCTGGAAGCGAGGGTTGCACGCGAAAAGGCCGAACGGTTGAAGGGCGCGGGCTCGGTTACCGGCCAGAAAGTGGCTGAACTGAGGGCGGCCGAGCAGGTAGCGCAAGCGGACTTCCTTAAGCGGCAAAGCCTGCTGGCACAGCAGGACGAGCAGATTGCCGGAACGACGCTGGAGAGCCGCCCCGTCCCAGCCCCCATCGATGGCCAGATCAGCCTGGCCAACTTCACCCAGGGGCAGATGGTCTACGAAGGGTTGCAGCTGTTCCGGATTGTGAACCTCAAACAAGTCGGGGTCGCTGCCCGCATTCCCGAATCCTCCTTTCAGCCGTGGCCGGTCGGAACCATTGCGCGCATCCGTTTTGACGACCTTCCAGGGAGGGTATTCACCGGCAAGCTGGAGCAGATTCTGCCCGTCGTAGACCCGCTGACCCGCGCGCGCGACGTGCAGTTTCGCATCGAGAATCCGGAGGAGTTGTTGCGCTTCGGCATGATTGGGCGGGTGGAGGTGCAAGTTCCATGAAACGCCGCACCCATCGACTCGCCACCGCTTGGCAGCGCGTATTTCTGCTGACGGCGCCGGCCGTCCTGGTGGCCCTTATGCTGCCCCATGCGGCTTGGACGCATGAGGAGATTGCAGGCACAGGCGAGCAGACATTTACACGCGTGGTGGAAAGCAAGGGGGACAAGTACCGCATCGATTTGATGTACTCGCCGTCTCTACCCACGGCCGGTGAGCCCGCCAATGCCGGGATCGATTTGAACCGCCTGCTGGCGACCCCTGATCCGCTGCTCGGCTCCGAGGTGCCCATCACCGAGGCCCCCGACGTGGCCCTCGTTGACCAGAAAAGCGCGCAGATTGTGATTGAACACTTGCCATTCATATCGGAACCCACGGCCGGAGCCTTCGAGTTTAGCAATTACAAATTTCCAAAGGGCGGATCGTTCCTGCTGCGAATCCGGTTTCAGCCTCCGGGCGGCGAGCTAATCAGCGCAGACTTTCCCATCACGGTGCAGGCCAACGCTGCTGCCGGCTTTCGCCTGATTGTCAACCTTTCAGTTGGTTTGCTGATTTTGGGGCTGACGGGCATGCAGATGTGGAAAGTGCGCGGCAGCGGTGCACCGGCCCGGCAGATGCTGCGGCCGGCCGTTATTGGCCTAGCCGCGCTGGTCGTGGTGGGCTTCGTCATGGACCGCTTCATCCTCGGAGCCGTGCTGGATCTGCGAAAACCGCGCGCTGCCAGCCCGACCACCGTTGCGGTCTCCGTTGGGGAGGACGGCTCCTACACCATTCCCGCCGCCGTTCAGCAGCAGCTTGGGATCTCGCTCGTGGAGGCGAAACAGGTGTCCCTGGGCCCGGTCGTGACCGCATTTGGCGCCGTGGAGTCGCGCCCGGATCTGACTGCCAGCGTGCAGGCTCCGCTGTGGGGGCGGATTGAATTCTCCAAGGGTCCTTTGCGGGTAGGCGACCGCGTCAAGAAAGGGCAGGAATTGGTGCAGGTGGTTCTGGAGCTCTCGGCGCTGGAACGGGGCCTGATGGAAACGAAGAATGTGGACATCCAGGGCGTTGAGAAACGGCTGTTGGAGCGCCGCAACGCTGCCCAGCTCGAATACGAACGCGCCAAAGCTCTGCACGCCAAGAACCCTGAGTATGAAGCCGACGAGAAGTGGGCCAAGCTGTTGTCTGACCAGGCGCAGAGCGATTACGAAGAAGTATTGAAGCAGGACAGTATCTACAAGGCCACCATGAAATTCCGGGACCCGCGCCGCACGCCCGTGGCGGCGCCAATCGACGGAGTCATTACCACAGTGAACTTTGTTCCCGGCGAGCTGAACCCCACGGGCACCTACCGCCCGTTGTTCACGATTGTGAATCTGAGTAAGGTCTGGATCCGGGCGCAAGTGTTCCTCTCGGACGTTACAAAACTCCGGGATGGCGAGTCGGTGCGCGTGTTTCCTGCCAATGCGGCGACCCAGCCGCTGCTCGGAACCATCCGCTGGATTGGCGACACGATTGATCCGGTAAACCGAACGGCGCCGGTGCTGGTGGATGTCTCGAACGAGGGCCAGGTATTCGCTCTGGGCTCCTTTGCGCGCATGGAGTTCAGCCGTCCGGAGAAAGTGCTGGCCGTGCCCGAACAGGCCGTCGTGGATGGGGGAACTTCGCGATGGGTCTACGTGGCGCGCCAGGAAGGCACCTTCGAACCCGTACAGGTCGAGATGGGTGTAAAGCAGGACGGCTGGTGGGAGGTGCGTTCCGGTCTTGTGGAGGGCGACCGAGTGATCGCTCAGGGTGCAGCCTTGCTGGGCTCGCTGCCTCTCTCGGAAGCGGCTGCGGAGACGCTCGCGGCCCCTGGCCCCATCTCCAGCGAACTCCAGGAGCCGCCCGCGACCCCAGCGCCGTAACCTTCCCCGCAGTGGGTGAACCATGTTCAACCGCATCATCCGATTCTCTCTCGAACACCGGCTGATGATCATCAGCGCGGCGGTCGCGCTGTTAGCCTACGGTACTTACGTCGTCCTGACACAGCTCGCGGTGGACATTTTCCCCGACCTGAATCGCCCCACGGTTACGGTGTTCACGGAAGCGCCGGGCCTGGCGCCGGAAGAGGTGGAAGTGCAGGTCACGGTTCCGCTGGAATATGCGCTGAACGGCGCCACCAACGTGGAGCGCATCCGCTCGCAGTCCGGCGTGGGCCTCTCGCTTCTGTTTGTGGAATTTTCCTGGGACTCGGATATTTACCGCGACCGGCAGATCGTCACGGAAAAGCTGGACCTGGCGCGCGCGCGCCTGCCCGCTACGGTTACGCCGGTACTGGGGCCGATCAGCTCCATCATGGGCGAGATCATGCTGGTGGCCTTGCAGGCCCAGACGCCCGAGGCTGCCGACATGATGGAGATGCGCACGCTGGCGGACTGGGTCATCCGGCCGCGCCTGCTGGCGGTGTCGGGTGTCTCGCAGGTCACGGTGATCGGAGGCAGCGTCAAGCAATACCAGGTGCTGGCCTCCGCCGAGCGCCTGAGCGAGTACAACATTACGCTGCACGAGTTGGAGCTCGCCGTCGGCGCCTCCAACCAAAATACCACCGGCGGTTTCCTCATCAATCCCAACCACGAATTCCTGATTCGCAACATCGGCCGCACCACCAAGCTGGAGGATATCGGCGCGACTGTGGTCGCCTACCGCAACGACCAGCCCATTCGCGTGAGCGACGTGGCGCGACTGCAATTCGGCTCCCCTCCCGCTCGCGGCGTCGCCGGCTTCAACGCCCAGCCCGCCATCATCCTGAGCATTTATAAGCAGCCCAGTGCGGATACCATCCCGCTCACCGCTCGCGTCGAGGAAGCCCTGACCGGTTTGCAAAGCTCGCTCCCGGCTGGCGTCACGATGAATAGCCACGTTTTCCGTCAGGCGGATTTCATCGAGCACGCCATTGACAATGTGAAAGAGGGTCTGTGGGAAGGCGCGATTCTGGTGGCCGTCATCTTGTTTTTCTTCTTGTGGAACTTCCGCACCACGATCATCAATATCACTGCCATCCCCACTTCCTTTCTCATTACCTTCCTGTTCATGAAGGCATTCGGCCTGGGCATCAATACCATGACGCTGGGCGGCCTGGCGGTGGCCATCGGACTGATCATCGATGATGCCATCGTGGACGTGGAGAACGTCTTCCGGCGCCTCAAGGACAACAAGTTGCGCGGCGAGCCGGAGCATCCGCTGCAGGTCATCTACAAGGCCTCGGCTGAAATCCGGAACTCCATCGTCTACGCCACCTTCATCATTGTGCTGGTGTTCTTGCCGCTGTTCTTCCTCTCGGGAGTGGAAGGACGCCTGTTTGCGCCGCTCGGAATGGCGTTCATCATCTCGTTGCTGGCCTCCTTGGTTGTCTCGCTCACGCTCACTCCCGTGATGTGTTACTACCTGCTGCCGCGCGCCGCCTTCATGGAGGAGGCGGAAGACGCGTTTCTGGTTCGCTGGCTCAAGAAGCAGCAGACCCGCGTGCTGCGCTTCACGCTGCCGCACGCCTGGGAGGTCCTGATCGGCGCCGCCTTTCTCGTCATGCTCTCGATCGCCTTTCTCTATCCGCTCGGCCGCGAGTTCCTGCCACCGTTCAACGAGGGGACCTTCACGGTGAATGTACAGGCGCAGCCGGGCATCAGCCTGCCGGAGTCCGATGAGATCGGACGCCTGGCGGAGCGGCGCATCCTGGAGGTTTCCGGCGTCAAGTCCACCGGCCGCCGCACGGGCCGCGCCGAGCTGGATGAGCACGCCGAAGGCGTCTACTACACCGAGATCGAGGTGAACCTCGACACTTCGGTGCGCAACAAGGAAGCCATCCAGGCGGACATCCGCGACCAGCTCGCCATCCTTCCCGGCGTGCGCGTCAATATCGGCCAGCCCATCTCGCACCGGCTGGACCACATGCAGAGCGGGGTGCAAGCGCAGGTCGCCATCAAGATTTTCGGGAATGATCTGGCGGTGCTGCGCCAGAAAGCCGCCGAGACCGCGAGCGTGATGAAGACGGTCCCCGGCATGGTAGACGTCCTGGTCGAGTCGCAATCGCTGGTGCCCGAGGTGCGTATCGCCGTGGACCGCCAGCGAGCGGCGCAGTACGGCTTGCAGGTTGCCGAGGTGAACAATGTGCTGGAGACGGCCTCCCTGGGGCGCGCCTTGACGCAGGTCCTCGACGGGCAAAAGGTTTACGATGTGGTGGTTCGCCTCGATGAGCCCTACCGAAACAGCGTTCCGGCCCTCGGCGATATCCTGCTGGACACGCCGATGGGCGGCAAGGTTCCGGTGCGCCAGATCGCCGACATCACGCTCACCGAGGGACCTAACCAGGTCCTGCGCGAGAACGCCCAGCGGCGCATCGTGGTGCAGGCCAATGTTGCGGGGCGCGACCTGCGCGGCGCCGTCTCCGAACTGCGCGACCGCGTCACCAGCCAGGTGCAGTTGCCCCAGGGCTATTGGATCGACTACGGCGGCCAGTTCGAGTTTGAAGAAGACGCCACACGGCTGATTCTGTGGCTTTCCGTTTTTGCGGTCATCGGCGTGTATCTGATGCTCTACGGGCACTTCGGGTTTTCGCGCGTGGCGCTGCAAATCATGTCCAACATGCCGCTGGCGCTGGTGGGCGGCGTCATCGCGATTTACTTGAGTGGCGGAGTGCTTTCGGTCGCTTCCCTCATTGGATTCATCACCGTGGGCGGCATCGCGGCCCGCAACGGCATCATGATGATCTCGCACTACATCCATCTGGTCCGCTACGAGGGCGAACGCTTCGACGAGCGCATGATCGTCCGCGGCACCCTGGAGCGGCTGCGTCCCGTGCTGATGACCGCGCTGGCGGCCATCCTGGGCGTGCTGCCGCTGGTCTTCGCCAGAGGGCAGGCCGGCAAGGAGCTGCTGCAACCCATCGCTACGGTGATTGCCGGAGGCCTGATCAGCTCCACGCTGCTCGACTGGACCGTCACGCCGGCGCTGTTCTATAAGTTCGGACGCCCCGTCTGCGAATACTACCTCTCGGGCGGCGCGGAACGGGAACCTCCCCTCGGCGACGTTTCTTCCACCCCCGTCCTCACCCCCGGCGACTAAGGCCACTGCGTGGCAGCCTTTTGCGCTGCTCGCTCAGCCGCTCGTCGCGGTACTGCGTGGCGCAGCCTGGGCGTGGATTCCGCTCTATAATCAAAATATGGACACGGTGAACCGAGGGCGCTACTCCCGTCAGATTCTCTTCCGGCGCCTGGGCGAGGCAGGGCAGGAAAAGCTACTGGCGTCGCGCGTGGCCATTGTGGGTTGCGGCGCGCTCGGGAGCCAGCAGGCATCGCTCCTGGTGCGTGCGGGCGTGGGCGAGGTCGTCGTCATCGACCGCGATTATGTCGAGGAGAGCAACCTGCAGCGCCAGACGCTTTTCACCGAGCGCGACGCCACCGAGCGGCTCCCCAAGGCCGTCGCCGCGGAAGCTCACCTGTGCCAGGCCAACTCCGGCGTCACCGTGCGTGGTGTAGTTGCAGACCTGACGGCGGAGAACATCGCGGCGCTGCTCAGCGGAGCGCAGGTCATCCTCGACGGTACGGACAATTTTGAGACGCGTTACCTCATCAACGACTTCGCCGTGCAGAGCGGCATCCCCTGGATTTACGGGGCCGCTGTCGGCAGCACGGGTGTGACGATGACGATTCGCCCCGGCCAGACCCCGTGCCTGGCGTGCCTGTTTCCCGAGCCGCCCGGCGGCACCCACGCCACCTGCGATACGGAAGGCATTCTCGCCTCGGCGGCAACCTCGATCGCTGCCATCCAAGTCGCGGAGGCGCTGAAACTGCTGGTGGGCGACACCGCCGCTCTGCACGGCAAGCTGCTTTCGTTCGATGTGTGGGAGAATCGCTTTCAAGCACTCGGCCCTGGCTCGCCCGCCGCGGATTGTCGCGCCTGCCAGCGCCGCGATCTTGTCTATTTGAATGGCGTCCGGGCGGTACCGATGACGCTTTGCGGGCGCGACTCGGTCCAGATTCACGAGCGGCCGCACGCGGTGGATTTTGCGGAACTGGAGCGAAAGCTGAAACCGCTCGGCTCGGTGCGGTACAATCCCTATGTTTTGCAATTCGCTGCGGCGCCCTATGAGATGACGGTGTTCCCGGACGGGCGGGCCATCATCAAGGGCACCACTGACACCGGCGTCGCGCGCAGCCTGTACGCCCGCTACATCGGCTCCTGAGATGACATCGCCACCCACCCTCGCTCCCCAGCGCGAACCGAGGCCCGCATGGCTCAAGGCCCGCGCGCCCGGCGGGCCGAACTACCATGAGCTGAAAGTGCTCACCAACCGTCTGCGCCTGCACACGGTCTGCGAGAGCGCGCGGTGCCCCAACCTGGGCGAGTGCTGGGAGCAGCGCACCGCTACGTTTATGATTTTGGGCGACGTCTGCACGCGCCGCTGCGGCTTCTGCGCCGTGCCCAAGGGCGCACCGCTGCCCGTGGATTACGAGGAACCGGAGCGCGTCGCGGAAGCCGTGGCGGCGCTGGGGCTGGAGCACGCCGTGGTTACTTCCGTCAATCGCGATGACCGCAAGGATGGCGGAGCCGAGATCTTCGCGCGCACGATTGCCGCAATACGGCGAGTGCGGCCAAGCTGCCGCGTGGAGGTGCTGATTCCGGATTTCCAGGGTTCGCGCGAGGCTTTGGAGATCGTGCTGGCCGCGCGGCCCGATGTGCTCAATCACAATATGGAAACCGTTCCGCGCCTCTACCGCACGGTGCGTCCCGGCGCGCGCTACGAGCAGTCGCTGAACCTGCTGGCCACGGCTCGCGCATTGAAACCCACGATGGCCATCAAATCCGGCATG
>JBGPJR010000058.1:0-8979 GCA_041485545.1 Terriglobia bacterium | reverse complement strand
GCAATCCACCTTGACCTATCGGCCAACAGAGGTGCGGCTTCTACGACTCAGAGGATCCGCCGGTGCGGTGTGACAAATGTGGAACGGGGCAACAAAGGCCCCGGGCGCTTTGTTTTCTTGGGTAGACAAGAAACATTCGAATATTGTAATATTCATTATTACCGCTGCGGCTCTGACCTTTTTGGCGCCCTCCGGTTCAGTTCGCAGGAGTTGAGTAGCTGGCTTGATGCGATTCTTCTTTTTGCCTTGCTTCGTTGCATTTCTTGGAGTGGTCCCCGCCGCTTGGCTTGCGGCACGGTCGAGACGGCTGCACTGGTTGCCAGGAGTCATTCTCGCCGTCGCCCTTCTGCTGGGCACCTTCGTAGGCAGCAGCCTGCTTGGGAGCGTCACGCCGCTACAGCTAGACCTTTCCGCAGGCACGCCATTTCCGTTTGCTCTGGAAGTGGATCGCCTTTCTGCGTTCTTCCTGCTTCTGATTTGCGGCGTGGCCCTGCCAGTAGTCGTATATTCCCGATCCTATCTGCCCCGGCACTACAGCCCAGTCGAGACCCAGTGGATTTGGGCGCTTGGTTCGCTGTTCCTGTTTTCGATGGTGCTGGTCGTGGTGGCCTCGACGGCCTTCAGCTTCCTGATGGGTTGGGAGTTGATGACGCTCTTGTCCGCGGCCCTGATTCTAGTGGACGGAACATCCCGAGAACGGCTGCATAATCTCTTCATCTATCTACTGATGATGCATGCCGGAGCGGCTGCCGTAGCAGCCTCGTTTTTTGCATTCCTGCCAGTATCAGGAGACCTGCACTTCTCGGCCCTGCGCGCTTCGAGTGTCCTGCTGACACCCGGCGCGCGCAGCGCAATCTTCCTGCTGGCGTTCGTCGGTTTTGGAACCAAGGCCGGTATCATTCCGCTGCATCTGTGGCTTCCGAGGGCTCACCCGATCGCTCCAACTCCCATCTCGGCGCTAATGTCAGGACTGATGTTGAAGACGGCCGTTTACGGCTTCGTCCGGTTCACGTTCGATTTCCTGGGTGGCGCCCCGGCGTGGGCGGGCTACCTGGTTTTGATCGCCGGTGCTGTTTCCGGGGTGCTGGGGGTGCTGTATGCGATCGGCGAGCATGACCTGAAGCGATTGCTCGCCTACCACAGTGTCGAGAACATCGGGATCATCTACATGGGCCTGGGAGCAGCGCTGATTTTTCTTGCAAACCAGTCGCCGGCTTGGGCCGCTGTGGCGCTCGTAGCCGCGCTGTTTCACACGCTGAACCACGCCCTGTTCAAGAGCCTCTTGTTCCTCGGCGCCGGAGCGATCGCCGATGCCACGCATACCTTGGACCTCGAAGAACTCGGCGGGCTTCTCAAGCGCTTGCCAATCACAGGCATCGCCTTCCTCATCGGTTGCGCGGCCATTGTCGGGCTTCCGCTCTTCAACGGTTTCGTAAGCGAGCTGCTGACTTTCCAAAGCTTCGTAGCCGGCTCGGCGCTGACAACACTACCCGCTCAAGTCATCTTGCCGCTCATGGCGGGTGTCCTGGCTCTCATTGGGGGTCTCGCCGCAGCCTGCTTCGCCAAAGTGTACGGTGTTGCCTTTCTGGGAAGACCGCGCACGGCCGCAGCCGAATCAGCGCGTGAAGTGCCGCCAATGATGTTGGGCGGCATGGGTCTCCTGGCGGTTTCGTGTATCGGGCTCGGAATTTTTCCGAGGCTCGCCCTCGATCCGCTGTTCGCCGTGGCGCAGACCCTCGTCCCGGGCAGTTCTCTGCCGACTGAAATAGCAGGGCTCCAACGAATTCTGGTTTCAACCACCATCGCAGTTCTAGGAATCGCACTGTTTACGTTGGCGGCCAGAGTTCGGCGCAGAGTGACCGTCCCTTGGGCCTGCGGACTTCCCGGTCTTACAACTCGAATGCAATACACGTCCGCGTCATTCTCCAAGCCGATCCGCTGGGTGTTCGCCGCGGTGTATCAGCCGGACCGCAAGCTGGAGGTTTTGCCGGCCAATCGTCCCTATTTCCCGAGTTCGATTTCCTACCGCTCCGTGCGCACCACCTCGTACGAGCGGCTGATCTATCGACCGATGGCAAACGCGGTAGTCGCGCTCGCAACCCGAATGCGCCGCCTGCAAACCGGCAATATCCAGGTGTACCTGCTGTACATCTTTCTGACCATCGTCGCGCTTCTTGCCGTGGTGGGGCTGCGAAAATGAACAGCCTGATTCCCGTTGTTCAAGCGCTGGTGATTGTTTTCGGGGCGCCGCTGTTGCGCGGGGTCGTGAGCAAAATGAAGGCACGCCTCCAGGGACGTCAAGGGGCAAGCGTCTGGAGGCCGTACGCAGATCTGGGCAAACTCTTCCGCAAAGAAGACCTGGTCCCCCCGCTGGCCTCTCCCATTTTCTGGGTGGCGCCGCGGCTCGTCTTTTCCGCGACCGCGGCGGCGGTCCTCCTGATCCCCGTCTTCCAGCCAGCGGCCGTTCTCGGCGGTCCCGGAGACTTCGTGCTGTTCGTCGCCTTGCTCGCCTTGGCGCGATTCTTTCTGGTGCTCGGGGCCATGGATGGCGGCGGAGCATTCGGCGGCATGGGCGGGAGCCGTGAAGCGTTGGTGTCCGCGCTCGCGGAGGCGCCCTTTCTGCTTGGGATCACCGCTGTGGCCATCTTGGCCCGCTCCACGCAACTGGCGGGCATCGTCACCTGGACTGTCCGTCAGAACTTCTTCGACATTTCCGCAGTGCACATTCTGGCTTGTTCGACTCTTGCCATGGTCGCGATTGCAGAGACGGGCCGCATTCCAGTTGATAATCCAACCACGCACTTGGAACTAACTATGATCCACGAGGCGATGGTGCTGGAGCACTCCGGCCCGAGCCTGGCGTTCCTGGAGTGGGCCAATGCGATGAAACTTGGGTTGGTCATGTCGCTATTGATCGGCCTGTTTTTCCCCTGGGGAATGGCTGCCGAACTCTCGCTGCCGGCCATCGCGCTCGCCGTGGGCGCCTACCTCACCAAGATGGCTGCGCTGGCGTTAGTCTTGGCGGTTGTCGAGAGCAGTGTCGCGAAGATGCGAATGTACGCCGTGCCGGATTTTCTTGGCATCGCCTCGGCCACAGGCGCTTTGGCCGTAATGTTCACCGCGTTCGGGGGGAGATAGCACATGGACCTTGTCCAGATTGCGGCCGGAAAGACGCTGAGCTCCTCGGCCGTGTTCCTTCTGGTAACAGTGTTGCTGCTCGCGGCGGCGCGGCGCGTTTCGACTGCGATCATCCTGTTTGGGTTGCAGTCCGCCATCATCACCGCGCAAGTGATGGCGACGGCCTACACGGAGAAGTCGGCGCAAGCGTGGATCGTGGCAGCGATGGTATTTGCGCTGAAGGTGGTGGCCATTCCCTCGGCTCTGCTTTGGCTGGTGGAGCGATTGAAGACGCCGCGAGCTATCCAGCCTTCCGTCAGCCGTGTGAAAGCCGTCTTTATTACCGCCCTGATGATCTTCCTGTCCTACGCCGCCGTGCAGCCCTACGCGCGAGAATCCCGCGTGCCCGAAGACGCGCTGGCGGCGGCGGTGGCGCTGATTTTGACTGGCTCATTTCTGATGGTCAGCCAGCGAAAAGCGCTCATGCAGATTGTGGGATTGCTGGTGCTCGAAAACGGAATCTTTCTGGCCGCCCTGACCACCACTTTCGGAATGCCGCTGGTCATCGAGATCGGCGTGTTCTTCGACCTGCTCATCGGGCTTCTCATCATGGGCATCTTCGCGTTTCGCATTCGCGACACCTTTGATCACCTGGATGTCACGAAGCTGCGGCGGCTGCGAGGCTAAGCGGATGATCTTGCTGCTGCCATTACTGATACCCGTAGTCGGAGCCGCCGTCTTGCTGGGCTTTGGGACGGGCGGCCGGGCCAGGGTTCTAGCCCTCGTCATTGGCGCGGCCGAGATCGTCGCGGTCCTCCGCGCCGTGCTGGCGATATATTTCGCGGGCCCACTTCAGTTCGGCCGCTTCCTGCGAGCGGACGGATTGAGCGCTTTCTTCCTCTTGAACGTGGCGCTGGTCTCCGGCCTGGCGCTGGTCTATTCGCTCGACTACCTTCGCCACATCGAAGGCAGCCGATTTTCCTCCCCGCGCTGGTTCTATGCCCTTCTGTTCTTTTTCGTGTTTACGATGGTGGGCGTCTGTGTCTCGTCCAATCTCGGCCTGCTCTGGATCATGATGGAGGCGACCACGCTGGCCTCCGCGTTGCTCGTCGGATTCTACAACACACGAGGCGCGGTGGAGGCAGGTTGGAAATACCTGATCGTCTGCACCGTGGGAATTGCGTTTGCGCTCTTCGGCACCATTGTTTTGTACATGGCGGCCATCAAGAACGGCCTATCCCCTGACGTGGCGCTCGACTGGACGGCGCTGATGGAGGCTGCTCCGCGTCTGGGGGCCGAGAGCGCGCTTTTGAAACTTGCTTTTGTGTTTGTGATTGTCGGCTACGGGACCAAGGTCGGCTTTGTGCCGATGCATAGCTGGCTTCCGGATGCGCACGCCGAAGCTCCTTCTCCGATCAGCGCCCTGCTCTCGGCCGTCCTCCTCAATTGCGCCATGTATACCTTGTTGCGCTACGATGCCATTATCGTGCGGGCCATCGGCGCAAATTTCAGTCACACTCTCCTGCTCGTTTTCGGCGCCGCTTCGCTTGTGACGGCAGGTCTGTTGATCGTCGTCCAGCGGGACCTGAAGCGCCTGCTGGCCTACAGCAGCATCGAGCATATGGGCATCGTGGCTATTGGGGTTGGATTGGGCGGCGCGCTGGGGCTCTACGGAGCGTTGCTCCATACCTTTAACCACGCGTTGGGGAAATCCCTGCTGTTTTTTGCGGCGGGTAATGTGCGCCAGAACTTTGGGACATCACGCATGGACCGCATCGGAGGGCTGGCGCGGCTGTTGCCGAAAACAGCGATGGCGCTGTCGCTGGGCACCCTGGCAATTGCGGGCTTGCCTCCGTTTGCTCTTTTCGTCAGCGAATTCGCAATCTTGAGCGAAGCCTTTGCGCAGTCGCGGATATGGGTCGCGACCTTGTTTCTGGCAACGCTCTCCATCGTCTTTGGCGGAATGTTTCATCATTTGTCCGGGATGCTCTTTCGCGAGGGGAAACAATCTCCGGCGTCTACGCACCTGGCATGGTCGGAAGCCCTACCCATAGCGATCACGGTCTTTGCGCTAGCTTGGTTTGGAGTGCACATACCGGCGGGGCTGAAAGGGCTAATCGAGCAAGCCATCGCCGTCTTGTAGGAACTGATGAGCAAGGCCGCAGCGAATGTCGTGTCAGATATCCACGTGGCAATCCCGCAGACAAGCCACGGGGACCGGGCTCGTCTGGTTACGATCTTTGGGCGCTGGAACGAAGAAGGGCGGAAGCGCATCCATTACGTCTTTGATTCGGGGACACCCGATTACGTGGAAAAGGTATGCGACGGCGAGCAGCCAGTCCCTTCATTGGCGCTCAGCGCCCCAGCCGCCTGCTGGTACGAACGCGAGCTGCATGACCAGTTTGGCATTGAGATCACAGGAAGCCCCGACCTGCGCCCGCTGCTGTTCCACGCAAACTGGCCGCCCGGCATTCATCCACTGCTTCCCGGAAACCTGGAAGGCGTCACATGGCCTTCCCTGGGCGAGAACTCCGGGTTGGACGACTACCGATTCCTGGAAGTTCACGGCCCGGGCGTGGCGGAGGTGCCGGTCGGACCTGTGCACGCGGGCATCATCGAACCCGGGCACTTCCGGTTCAGTGTGATTGGCGACACCGTACTGCACCTGGAGCTGCGTCACTTCTATACCCACAAGGGCACTGAGAAGCTCTTCCAAGGCTACCCGGTACTGGCGGGTCCAATGCTGGCTGAGTCGGTCTCAGGTGACAACTGCTTCGCTCACGCGGTTGCTTACTGCCAGGCGGTGGAAGCGGCTTTCGGGGTTCCCGTACCTCCCCGGGCGGAGGCTCTGCGCCTCGTTGGGCTGGAGTTGGAGCGATTGATCTCGCATATCGGCGACGTGGGCGCGCTCTCGAACGACGTCGCTCTCACCGTGGCGGCCGCGCGCGCTGCCGCCATGAAAGAGGAGTTGCTGCAGGCTTCCTCGCGATGGATCGGAACCCGCTATTGGCGGGGGGTCGCAGCGCCCGGCGGGCTGCGGGCAGGCGTGGAGGTGGGTGCGACTCCGGTGTTCGCGCGGGCCGTTGATGCAACAGCACGGCGGTTTGCCGAACTCGCCAAGGTTGTTCTGGAAACCTCTTCGGTTCAGGACCGGTTCGACTCCGCCGGGATTTTGAATCGCCACGTAGCACGCGACCTGGCGGTTGTGGGGCCGGTCGCCCGGGCCAGCGGCATCAACCTGGACACCCGGCGCGATCACCCCTATGGCTGGTACTGCAGGAACGAAAACCAGCCGAGGATTCCGTTTATTCACTACGGGGATGTATTGGCTCGCGCACGGATTCGTATAGAGGAAGCCGCGGAGTCGGCGAGACTCATCCGGCAAACCCTGGCGGCTTTGCCGGAAGGCGAGGTCTCCGCACAGTTCGACTCAACCCGGTGGGCAGCGGGGCACTCTGCGGTGGAGTCTCCGCGCGGCGAGCTTTTCTACTGGGTAGAATCGAGTGAAGGGCGGATCAGACGCTGCCATATCAAGTCTCCTTCATTTCAAAATTGGCCAGCGCTGCCTTTTGCGGTTGTGGGAAACGTCATCGCCGACTTCCCACTGATTAACAAGAGTTTCAATCTCTCCTACTCGGGGTGTGATCGGTGATTGTGGATGTCATGAAGAGCAGCTTGGACCGCCGCAGCCAGTTGATTCCTGTCGAGTCGCTCCTGGGCAACTGCGACGGAAGCCGCATGCCGGAGGTGCGTCCAGGCCTGCTGACCGCTGGTGGAGCGCAATTGGCCGCCGACGTTTGTCCCACCGCCGCGCTGGCGCTAGAGCGGCAGGCCGGAGCGCTTCGACTCCGGCTGGACTACGGCAAATGCATCGGCTGCGGCCGCTGCCACCAGGCAGCGCCCGAGGCCTTCATTCCGGCTGGCCAGTTCACGCGGTCTGGCGTGAGTCGCGAGGAACTCATTCGGACCTGGGACTTGCTTGACGGCCGCGAAGCGAGCGGTACCACAACGTCGCAAAGCGTGCGTGCCGAGATTCCTGCGTTCATGGGCAGGGCCCTTAACATTCGGCAACTCGACCCCGGCTCGTGCAATGGCTGCGAGGCCGAGATCGCGGCACTCACGAATCCTTGCTACGACCTGGAACGATTTGGGATTCACTTCGTCGCCTCCCCAAAACACGCTGACATGCTGCTCGTTACCGGCCCTGTTACGCGCAATATGGCCGAAGCTGTCAGAAACACATACAAAGCCGTGCCGGAACCGAAACTCGTTGTGGCGGTCGGAGCCTGTGGAGTGAGCGGCGGACTGTTCGCCAGCAGTCATGCCGTGGCCGGGCCCGTCAGCGCCATCATCCCCGTGGATGGCTACATCCCCGGTTGCCCTCCGACTCCCGCCATGCTGGTGGCGGGAATATTGGAAGTTGTCAAGCGCCATTCTCGAAGGTCGCGGCTTTCAGGGGAAACGATCCGGAGAATTCCCGCGCTGGTGGACGCATCCAATCCAGCGTAGGGCTGAGGTATGTCGGAACTTAGCCAATTCAAAGCCGAGTTTTTTAAGGCACTGGCGCACCCGCTCCGGATTCGCATTCTGGATGCATTGCGCGCCGGGGAAATAGGTGTGAACGAGCTGAGTGCGCAACTCCACGTGGAGCAGAGCAACCTCTCTCAACAACTAGGCGTGCTGCGAGGCCGAAACTTGGTTATAGGCCGAAAAGAGGGCAACAATGTCTATTACTCAGTCCGTGATCCGGAAATCTTCCACCTTCTGGATGTCGCCAAGAAAATCTTCAACAACCACCTGATCGACGTGCGGGACATGTTGTCGCAGCTCAAAACGGTTCGAACAAGCGGACGGTGAGCTCCGTTTTGTCCTCGACTCGGAGCACCCCCGTTGTCTTCGCACCATTGGAGGATGCGAATGATCCATGTTCGAGACAGGAAACAGCATGAAAATTTGAATACAACCCGCGGGCTTAGTTGTAGACTGGTGTTTGAAAGCCCGTCGCGCACTGCCGAGGGACATTTCAAGAGCCGAGTACCGCAGACTGGAGTGGTAGGTGGAATTGAACAATCACGCAACAACAGCCCGCACAAACCAAGACGTCCTTCAGAGTATCCCTCCCTGGGCGATGCCGTTTTGGAGGCCTGCAAAGGGTAAGGCAGGCGTCCTTTTCTATCTCGTTCTGATACACATTCTGGCTATCACCGGACTGGTTCTGTTTCCACTGCCGAGTCTCCCGGTCTTAGGGTTGTCTCTCCTGTTGGCCTGCCTGGGAGGCCTGGGGACAACGGTCGGTTACCATCGGATGCTAGCGCACCGCGCTGTTAAGGTGAACCCCGTGATCGAGCACCTGCTCATTTTCTGGGCTATGTTCAACGGCTCGGGGAATCCAGCCAGCTGGGTCGCCTACCACCGGCATCATCATTCCCATACGGATACGCCCAAGGACATTTCCAGCCCCAAGCACGGGGGCTTCTGGTGGGCTCACCTGCGCTGGCTCTATCAATCAGCCCCGGCAGACAGCCAGAAGTGGTGTCCCGAATTGAACCGGGGGGCGTACCCGGCGTGGAGGCTTGCGGAGACGCCCGTGCTCCTGCTCTCTCTGTTCTGCGGGCTGGCGCTTGGCTGGCAGGGTTTTTTCTGGATCGGCGCCATTCGCTTGGTGTATTCGCTGCACATGCAGTGCTTTGTAAACAGCGTGACTCACCTGGATTATTCCGAGAAGGTAGACGCCAGCAAGAATGTATGGTGGCTGGGGCCGCTGCAACTCACCGCCTGGGGCGAAAACTGGCACAGGAATCACCATTCCTCTGTTGGCTCAGCACGCCTCGGCTGGCATTGGTGGCAGGTAGACATCGGGTG
>JBGPJR010000057.1:0-8986 GCA_041485545.1 Terriglobia bacterium | reverse complement strand
TGCGTGCTGGCCCTGGGCTATCGCTATTACAGCGCGTTTCTAGCTACCAAGGTGGCAGTCCTGGACGACACGCGGGTCACCCCGGCGCATCGTCTCAACGACGGCCAGAATTATCACCCCACGCACAAATGGGTGCTGTTCGGCCATCACTTCGCCGCCATCTCCGGAGCAGGTCCGTTGGTAGGCCCTGTCCTGGCCGCGCAGTTCGGCTACCTGCCGGGGTTGCTGTGGCTAGTGATCGGCGTGGTGCTGGCCGGCGCGGTGCAGGACTTCCTGGTTTTGGCGGCGTCCATCCGCCGCAACGGCCGCTCCTTAGCCGAGATTGCGCGCGAAGAGATCGGCGAGTTGGCGGGTGGGACAGCCACTATCGCCATCCTCTTTATCATCTTCATTGCGCTCGCGGGCCTGGGCTTGGTCGTCGTGAAAGCCCTGGGCGGCGAGAGCTTCACGCAGGCCGACGGCACGGTCTTAAAAATCGCGGGCAGCTCCTGGGGCACTTTCACCATCCTTTGCACCATTCCGATCGCGCTGTTTGTGGGCCTCTACATGTACCGTCTCCGCAAAGGCCGCGTGGTGGAGGCCTCGCTGATTGGCGCGGTTCTGGTGCTGGTGGCCACCTGGGCGGGCAGCTTTATTCCCGGCTCGCCTCTGGCGCAGTATTTTGATCTCAGCCAGAAGCAAGTGATCGTCGCCATCATGGCCTACGGCTTCCTGGCGTCGGTGCTGCCGGTGTGGGTGTTGCTCTGCCCGCGCGACTATCTGAGCAGCTTTTTGAAGATCGGGACGGTCGCGGGCTTGGTGATCGGCGTGATCCTGGTCAACCCGACGTTGAAGATGCCGCCGCTGACCGTATTTGCCCAGGGCGGAGGCCCGGTGATACCGGGCAAGGTATTTCCGTTCGTCTTTATCACCATCATGTGCGGCGCCATCAGCGGCTTCCACGCCTTGGTCTCGAGCGGCACCACGCCCAAGATGATTAACAAGGAGCGTGATGCCCGCGTGATCGGCTACGGAGCCATGTTGATTGAAGGCTTGGTGGGCGTGGTGGCCCTGATCGCCGCTTCCAGCCTGGCCCCTGGCGACTACTTCGCCATCAACACCGACCTGAAAACCCAGGCGCGCTTTGAGCAGCGGCTGGGTGAACTCGGTTATGTTCCGTCACAACTGTCCAATTACGAGCTGGAGACCGGCGAAGAGCTCCAGGGCCGCGCCGGCGGCGCCGTGTCGCTGGCCGTGGGCATCGCCCAGATCTTCGCAGGCTTCCCGCTGTTCCGCGCGCTGGTGAGTTTCTGGTACCACTTCGCGATCATGTTCGAGGCCCTGTTTATATTGACAACCATAGATACGGGAACACGGATTGCACGCTTCCTCCTGCAGGAAGTAGGCGGCAAGGTGTGGCCGCAGTTTGGCCACCCGGGATGGCTGCCGGGTACGCTGATCTCCTCCGCCCTTGCGGTCGTGGGATGGGGCTACCTGATCTGGACCGGAAATATTGACACCATCTGGCCGATGTTTGGCATTGCCAACCAGTTGCTGGCCGTGGTGGCTTTGTCTGTGGCCGGAACGGTGCTGGTCAATGACGGGCGCGCGCGCTATCTGTGGGTCCCCCTGCTGCCGATGCTGTTCGTAACCGCCACCACCATGACGGCCGGTGTACAGCTGATCCAACGGTTTTGGACCCTGACCAGCTCGACCGTTCCCGGCGATCCCTTTAAGGGATACCTGAACGTGTCGCTGATTGTCGCCATGATGGTCTGTGTGGCGATCATCCTGTGGGAGTCGCTGCGCCGCTGGCTAGGTCCCACGGTGCCGCTTCCATCCGACAAGCCAGCCGAAGCGTTTCCGCAGGGCTGCTGCTAGCCTGTCAGCCGCTTGACAATTCCCAGCTTGTGCGGCAGTGTCTCAAAAAGTACCAACTAACTCAAAACAGGACTCTTACGGCAGCTCATCAATTATCGATAACAATTTGATAAACAGGCAGTTAAAGAAAATGCTTGACCTGCCAATCTGTTGTCGGTTAACCTGCCCACCGGTTCGATCGCCGTTCAGAAGGCGAGAGCGGCACTGCAGATGCACGGAAGTCCGAAACTGGTAAGCCGATTTTTCTCCCCAGGGGGGCGTCCTCGGCATGGTTTGGAAACATCGATATTTTTCCCTATGGTTCGCCGTAGTCTTCTGTCTACTGACGGTTAGTTGTTCCTCTGTGCGCCAGCGCCGTTCACTGGCACTGGTTCCGCCGGCTCCTCAGCCCGCGGTGCCTGAGTTGCCATCCGGTGTTCCCGCCTACCGGACTCCGATTTCTTCGGTCTTGCCCCTTTCCCTCCAGCCAGACTTTGATCCTGTTCAGGACGTGATCGATAAGGCGGAGAATTCTTTCCGTGAGGGCGAGCGGGCCTATGCGGATGGCCACCTGGAAATGGCCAAGCAGGCCTTTAATGAGTCGATTGACACCATCCTGCTGGCCCCGGTAAGGCCCAGCGAGGACCGCCGGCTGCAGAGGGCCTTCGATTCGCTGGTCGATCGCATCAACCACTATGAAATGCAGGCGCTCAAGGAGGGTGACGGCTTTGCGGAACCGCCTTACCAGCCTTCGCCTCTGGATGAGTTGCAGACGCTGACGTTTCCCGATGATCCCCAGCAAAGCCAGTTGCTTGCCGGGGAGCTCGCCGCCACGCCTTCGCAGCTCCCGTTGGTTACTAACTCTCAGGTTGCAAACTTCGTCAAGTATTTCACTACCGGACGCGGAAGGGCCACGCTGGAGGCGGCCTTGCAGCGTTCCGGCCGCTACCGCGACATGATCCTGAGAATCCTGCAGGAGGAAGGGGTTCCTCAGGAGTTCGTCTTCCTGGCGCAGGCGGAGTCCGGCTTCCAACCGCGAGCCCAATCGGTCAAGAGGGCGCTCGGTCTGTGGCAATTTGTTGCCTCGACGGGGAAGATTTACGGGCTGGAGCGGAATTGGTGGGTCGACGAGCGACTCAACCCGGAGGAGGCCACGCGCGCGGCGGCGCGTCATTTGCACGATCTCTATAACCAGTTCGGAGACTGGTATCTGGCAATGGCGGCGTATAACTGCGGCCCGCAGTGCGTGCAGCGAGCTGTGGAAAGAACCGGTTACGCTGATTTCTGGGAGCTTTCTCGCCGCAAGGTGCTGCCGCTACAGACCCGTAATTACGTCCCCATCATCGTGTCGTTGATGATCATCGGCAAGAGCCCGGAGAAGTACGGGATTGACGACCTGCCCCTGGAACCCGCTTGGGCTTTCGACACCGTGGCGGTCACCAGTCCGGTTGATCTGCGCCTGGTTGCGGAATTGGTGGATACGGACGTCGAAGCCATCCAGGAGCTCAACCCCAACCTGCTCCGCATGACCACGCCCAATGTCCCGGAATACACGTTGCGGATTCCGCTGGCCTCCAGCGAACTTTTCTCGAAACGAGTGGCCATGATCCCACCCGAAAAGCGGGTCTTCTGGAGATGGCACACCGTTCGCTACGGCGAGACACTGTCAGGCATTGCCAAGGAATTCAAGACCTCGGTCCAGGGGATCGCCGAGATTAACAATCTGGACCCGGTCGCGCCCCTGCACGAAGCGGCCGAGTTGGTGATTCCGGTCGGTGCCGGCGGTACGCCGTCCGGCCCCGGCACGCTGGCCGCTGTCGGCGAACGGCACCAGATCACCGCCGGAGAAACTCTCTCCAGCATCGCGCGCAGGTACAATGTGACGGCGGACCAGCTCATCGCCTGGAACGGCCTGGACAGCACCGTGATCCGGACGGGTGCCACGCTGATCGTTGGCCCCCCGATGGCCGGCCCGCAAGACGCGGCGGCTCCTAGTTCTTCCAGTGCTAGTTCTCCCGCGCAGGATCGTTATGTGGTCCGGCGCAATGAAACCCTTTCCAGCATCGCGCGCAAGTACAAAGTGACCGTGGCCCAGCTCGTGGCGTGGAACAATCTTAAGAGCACTTCTGTCCGAGCTGGTACGACTCTGGCCGTCCGACAGCCCGCCGCGGCGCGATCGTCTGCCGTGGCGACGAGCGGCAGATCCACAACCTCCCAACTGATGGTTCATCGCGTGGAGAAGGGTGAATCGCTGTGGCAGATCGCGGCCAACTACAACGTGCCGCTGGAGACGCTGCGGAGGAGCAACCAGCATCTCGGCTCGGTGTTGCGGGTCGGCGACCCCGTTTACATTCCCACCACGAAATAAGACCTGCCGGGGCGGCAGTTTCCTCGCCGAACCTGCCGCTGCGGCTGGCGTTCCCACCTGCTGGCCGGATACAATTAGCACGAGAGCTTTATGAAGAGAGTGCGCAAAGCCGTGTTCCCGGCTGCCGGGTTGGGCACCCGCTTCCTGCCGGCCACCAAGGCGCAGCCCAAGGAAATGCTGCCGCTGGTGGATAAGCCGATCATCCAGTATGTCGTCGAAGAGGCCCTGCGTTCCGGCATCGAGAACATCATCATCGTCACCGGCCGGGGAAAGAACGCCATCGAAGACCACTTTGACGTTTCCTACGAGCTGGAAAGGATTCTGGAGACACGGGGGAAGCAGGACTTGCTGGCGATCGTGCGGGGCATCTCCGACATGATCAAAGTGTCCTACGTGCGGCAGAAGGAGGCCCTCGGCCTGGGCCACGCCATCCTGATGGCGCGCGAGCTGGTTTGCGAGGAGCCCTTCGCAGTGCTGCTCGGCGACGACATCATCGAGGCCCCGAGGCCCTGCCTGCGCCAGATGCTGGATGTCTATGAAGCCTACCCCGGTTCCATCATCGCCATCCAGGAGGTCCCCCGCGAGACCCTCTCGAACTACGGCATCATCTCGGGGACTCCCATAACGTTCAACGGGCAGCAGGACCGCCTCTACCGGATCACCGACCTGGTAGAAAAACCCGCCCCGGAGAAGGCGCCGTCGAACCTGGCCATCATCGGGCGATATATCCTGGAGCCGGAGATCTTCGACGCGCTGGCCTCCACCGAGGCGGGTGCGGGCGGCGAGATTCAACTCACAGACGGCCTGCGCGCCCTCGCCCGAAGCCGGCCCGTCTATGGCTGGCGCTTTGAGGGTACCCGCTACGATGCCGGTGACAAGCTGGGTTTCCTGAAGGCCACCGTGGAGTTTGCTCTTCGCCGCGACGACCTCGGCCCCGCCTTCCGCCAGTATCTCAAAACCCTCCGTCTGGATTGAATGCTCATCGCGGACTCGCGCCCGCCTGGCACAGAACCTTCTTGGAACTCCGTCAGGGCACGCCTTCAGGCGTGCCGACAGCGACTTCGGAAGAACAGGGCTTTAGCCCCTGGGGTGCGTCGTCGGCCCTCAGCGGCTGAAGCCGCTCTCTTGGCGATCTCTATTCGGCACGGTCAAAACCGTGCCCTGCCAATAGCTTAAATCTGGTTTTGCAACGGCTTCTAGTGAACTTCGATGGGATGGGCGCCGCGCGCGCGCACGCGGCCGATCACGCGCGCGGGAACGCCCGCCTCGCGCAAGGCGGATTCGAGCTTCTGGGCCTGGTCTCCCGCGATGGAAATCAGCAAACCGCCGGAAGTCTGCGGATCGTAGAGCAGAGTCTCGATTTCGGGAGGGACATTCGCCGCCAAAGAGACCGAGCAGGAGGCAAACTCGCGGTTATTGTTGAGACCGGCCGGAACCGCTTCTTGCCGGATTGATTCGAGCGCGCCAGGCAGCGCCTCCACGCGCATGTGGTCGAGCTCCAGCGTCACGTTGCTTCCCAGCGCCATTTCGCGGCCGTGACCGAGCAGGCCAAAGCCTGTGACGTCCGTGGCGCCGTGAACCGAATCGCCTGTCTCCGAGGCAACGCGCACCGCAATCTCACACGCTTTCCGATTCAGCGTGCGCATGGACTCGACCGCCGCCGTCACCCACGCGGAGTCTGCAATGCCCCGCTTGAGCGCAGTCGCGATCACGCCGGTGCCGAGTGCTTTGGTGAGGATCAAGGCGTCGCCCGGCCGGGCGCCGGAATTGGTCCAGATGTGCCGCGGGTCGATGGTGCCCGTGACCGAGTAGCCAAATTTGATTTCCTCATCGCGGACGCTATGCCCGCCGATCACCACGCAGCCCGCCTCCTGCATCTTGGCGAAGCCGCCCTGCAGCATCTGCTCCAGGATTTCGATGTCTCCCTTTTCGGGAAACGCCACAATGGACAGCGCCGAGAGCGGCTTGCCGCCCATGGCGTAGACGTCGCTCAGGGAATTGGCCGCTGCGATCTCGCCGTAGAGGTACGGGTCGTCCACGATGGGCGTAAAAAAATCCACGGTCTGCACCAGCGCCAGGCTGTCGCTGAGACGATACACGCCGGCGTCGTCGGCTTTGTCGAAGCCGACCAGCACGTTGGCGTCTTTGGTCTGCGGCAGCTTGCCGAGCACGGCGTCCAAAACCTTTGGCCTCAGCTTGGACTCTCAGCCGGCTGCCTTCACCGCCGCCGTCAGGTTCACTTTCGGAACGGACATGACAGTTTCATTCTAACAGGGAGAACGGTTTCGGCCGTACCGAGGAAAGTGCGACTCTCATGGGCGGCGCGCCGCGACTCAGGATTTCTTGCCCCTTTTCTTGGCCGGTGATTTTGGCTTGCAGGCCCGGCAGCTCGGTCTGGCAGGCCGCCGCATAGCATCTCTGGCGTGGGGCGAGTTGCCGAACGCCCATTTCGAGTCTCCCTGATTTCGCCGCGAAGAACGGTGCGGGTCCCAGATAAGATTTGCCAAGTCAGCCTGTAGAATCTAAAATTTTAGTGCGAGGTGTCAAGTTGCCCACTTCCCCGCTGCCCACCCACATCGACCCGCACTCACCAGAGCTTGAACAAAACACCCGCCGGATGATCGAGCGGATGGCCGCCATCAAGAAGGAAGAAGAGCAGATCCGCGAGGGCGGCGGCGCCGACGCCATCGCCAGCCAGCACAAGAAGGGCCGCCTCACGGCGCGCGAGCGCATCGCCAAGCTGATCGATCCGGGCAGCCACTTCTTTGAGCTGGGCATCTACGCCGCCTACGAGATGTACTCCGAGTGGGGCGGGGCTCCGGCGGGCGGCGTGGTCACGGGACTTGGTTATGTCCAGGACCGCCTGATGATGCTTGTCGCCAATGACGCCACGGTCAAAGCCGGCGCCTTTTTCCCGATGACGGCCAAGAAGGTCCTCCGCGCGCAGAACATTGCGCTGGAGAGCCATATTCCTACGATCTATCTGGTGGACTCCGCGGGCGTGTTCTTGCCGCTGCAGGAAGACGTCTTCCCCGATGCGGACGACTTCGGGCGCGTCTACCGCAACAACGCCATCATGAGCGCGCAGGGCATTCCGCAGATCACCGCCATCATGGGCATTTGCGTGGCCGGCGGCGCGTACCTTCCCGTGATGTGCGATCACATTCTGATGACCGAAGGCAGCGGCCTGTTTCTGGCCGGACCCGCGCTGGTGCAGGCGGCCATCGGAGAGCGCAGCACCGCGGAGACCTTGGGCGGAGCCAAGACGCACGCGCAGATCAGCGGCACGGCGGATTTCCGCGAGCCGAACGACGAAGCCTGCCTGGAGCGCATTCGCTCTTTGGTTAGCGTGATGGGTGCCCGGCCGCGCGCCCCCTTCGATTACAAACCCCCTCAGTCGCCGCTCTACCCGTCGAGCGAGATCTACGGAATCTTCCCCCGCGACCCGGCCGGGCGCTACGACATGCGGGAGGTGCTTGCGCGCATTGTGGATGGCAGCGTCTTTGAGGAATACCGCGCCGAGTACGGCCAGACGCTTCTGTGCGGCTACGCGCGCGTCGGCGGCTGGGCCGTGGGCATTGTCGCCAATCAGCGGAAGCCGGTTTACGTGGCCTCCCCCGGAACCGGGGAGAAGCGCCTGCAACTGGGCGGCGTCATCTACGCCGATGCCGCCGACAAAGCCGCGCGCTTCATCATGGACTGCAATCAGAACCTGGTGCCGTTGATCTTTCTGCACGACGTCAGCGGTTTTATGGTCGGCAAGGAGGCGGAGTGGAGCGGCATCATCCGCTCCGGAGCCAAGATGGTGAATGCTGTCTCCAACAGCGTGGTGCCCAAGATCACCGTGATTTGCGGCGGCAGCTTCGGCGCGGGACACTACGCCATGTGCGGCAAGGCCTACGACCCGCGCTTTATCTTCGCCTGGCCCAGCGCACGCTACGCCGTCATGGGCGGCGACCAGGCCGCCGAGACGCTGGTGGAGATCAAGGTGCGGCAACTGGAGCGGGCCGGCAAGAAACTGAACGACCAGCAGCGCCAGGAGCTTCTCGATACCATTCGGCAGACCTATGAACACCAAACCGACCCGCGCTACGGCGCGGCGCGGCTGTGGGTGGACGCCATCATTGACCCGGCCGAGACGCGCGAAGCCTTGATGTGGGCCCTGGAGGCCGCCTCGCTGAACCCTGAAGTGCGCCAGTTCAAGACCGGCGTGCTGCAAACGTAAGCGTAGACCAGGGGCGATGGAGCGGGTAACCATCATCGAATGTCCGCGCGATGCCTGGCAGGGCCTGACGAAGATCATACCGACCGAGGAGAAGGTTGCCTATCTGCGCACGCTCCTCCAGGCCGGATTCCGGCACATTGACGCGGTGAGCTTTGTGTCGCCGAAATATGTTCCCCAGATGGCAGACAGCGAGGCGGTCATGCAGCGGCTCAGCGCTGAAGAGTTACCCCGCTTCCCCGGCGCGGAGATCATCGGCATTGTCGTGAACGAGCAGGGAGTGAAGCGCGCGTTGGCGACGCCGGGGGTAACCACCATCGGTTATCCTTATTCGATCTCAGAGCAATTCACCCGGCAGAACGCCAACATGACTCAGGAGCAATCGCGCCAGCTGGTGCGGCGATTGCATCAGGCGTTGCAGGCGGGGGGCGAGAACAGTCGAAAACTGGTGATCTACATTTCCATGGCCTTTGGCAACCCCTACGGCGATCCTTGGGAGCCTGCCCTGGTCGCGGAAACGCTCCAGTGGCTAAGCGACATGGGAGTGCGAACGGTGT
>JBGPJR010000056.1:0-9126 GCA_041485545.1 Terriglobia bacterium | reverse complement strand
TGGCCCCCGCTTCGCCAGCGTGGACGTGTCGCTGAGCAAGAAATTTCCTGTCCGGGAAGCGCACCAGTTGGAGTTCCGCGCCGATCTGTTCAACCTGCTCAATCACGCCAATCTGGCCACGCCCAGCAGCCCGACCGGTGCCCAGGTAACCGGCGGCGTGATTGTGTTCCCTACGGCGACGAGCGCTCCGACCGGCGGCCAGATCTTTCGGACCGTGGCGGACTCCCGCCAGATCCAGTTTTCGCTGCGCTATCAGTTTTAGGGCCTGGCGCTCTTTCGATGTCATCCCGATCCCCGGGGTGCGCCTGGGGTGAGGGATCTTGTCTGGTTCAGATGGGTTTCTGGAAATTCGAACGCGTTCCGGAACCGGAAGAAATGGACGATCCCGCGGAGGTCGCGAGCTACTCCTCGGCCGCCGCAGAACGGCATCTCGACGCCATTGACGACACGTTCGTCGAGCATCTCTCGCGGCTACTGGGCGGCGCTTTGCCCAGCGAAATCGCGAGCGGCTGGGGCCTGGACGTGGGCGCCGGCCCGGCGCAGATCCCGATCAAGATTCTCACCCGGTTTCCCGCCCTCCGGATGATCGCGCTCGATCGCTCGCCAAACATGCTCGCTTGCGCGCGCCAGAACGCGGTGCGCGCCGGTGTCTCGGACCGCCTCGCCCTGTTGCGCTCCGACGGACACCGGCTGCCGTTCGCGGACGGGGCATTCGCCTTCGTCCTGTGCAACTCCCTGTTGCACCATGCCCACGATCCGGTCGGCTTGCTGCGGGAATTGTTCCGCGTAGCAGCGCCCGGCGCGGCCGTCCTGGTCCGCGATCTGCGCCGTCCCGCGCGTCCGCTGTTGCTCTGGCACCAGTGGCGCCACGGGCGGCAGTATCGAGGCCGCATGCGAGAGCTGTTCGATGCCAGCGTGCGAGCCGCCTATACTGCGGAGGAGTTGCACGGCCTTTTGCGAGAAGCGGGCGTCGCCCACGCCGCGGTCTTCCGCTTCGGCGGCGCGCACATGGGCGTGGAACGTCCAACCCGCCCCGCCGGCTAACCGCCGTTGGGCTGGATGATGATCTTCAGGGAATTGCCCCGGGGATTCGAGGCCAGGTCAAACGCTTCCGGAATCTGGTCGATTCCCATGCGATGCGTGATCAGGTCCCGGACGCACACCTTGGCGCTCGCGATCCATTCGATGGCCTCGCGCAGGTCCCGGGGCGCGGCTCCGTAGCTGAAGCGAATGGTGGGCTGGGCGAACCAAAAGCGCGTCACGGGAATTTCCAGCGTCTTATCCGGGCCGGCGGCGGCGAAAAATACAATCTGTCCGCCGCGGCTGACGCATTCCAGCGCCTGGGTGGAAGCGGCCGCCGACCCGGTGCAGACGAACACCCGGTCTGCGCTGGGCACAGACTCGGTGGCATCAACAATCGCGTCGGCCCCGACGCGCTCCGCAATGCGCAGCCGGTCGGCATTCGTATCCACGGCGGTAATGTGGGCGGCTCCCTGGGCGCGCGCCAGCTTGATGTGCAGCAGGCCCGCCAGCCCGCTTCCCAGCACGAGCACCGAGCGGCCTGCGATGGGAGCCGCCTTGCGCACGCTGCGCACCACGCATCCCAGCGGCTCAACGAACGAGCCTTCCTCGAAGCTCATCGCATCCGGCAGGCGATGGAGGCCCTTGTGCATGCCGCTTTCCAGAATGCGGACGTATTGCGAAAACCCGCCCGGCTCGATGTGTTTCTGGTGCATGGCCTCGCAGGCGGTCTCATTTCCATCCTGGCAGGGGATGCACTCCAGGCAGGGGAAATGGTGCGTGATGACCACGCGATCTCCCGCGCGCCACTCTTTGACCGCTTCTCCGACCGCGACCAACTGGCCGGCGATTTCATGACCCGTGTTGATGCCGCCCCGCTCGCGCGTGGCCGGCTCGCGGTACCACTGCATAATGTCGCTGCCGCAGATGCCGCAGGCCCGCACCGCCGCCAGCGCCTCGTGGGGGCCGATGGCCGGCACCGGCCGTTCCTCCACCCGGATGTCGTGATTGTTGAAGTAGAGGCCCGCCTTCATCGTGGCCGGTAGCGTCATTTCCGGCTCCCCTCGGCCTCGTGGACCTGGCGGAACAGCTCTTGGGCCTGCGCCGGAGTGGCGCGGTCATGCACGATGGCCCGTAGCGCCCGCACCATGGCGACCGGATGTGGATGCCGCCACACGCGGCGCCCGAAGTCGATCCCCTTGGCACCTTTCTGCATGGAGTCGTAGGCCAGATTCAGGCTGTCCAGGGTTTCATCGGCCCCTTTGGGAGCCTTGCCCCCGGCGACGATTACCGGTACGCCGCAAGCCTCGACCACGCGCTCAAATCCCTTTCCGCAGTTGTAGGTCTTGATGAGGTCGGCGCCGTGCGCCACCAGAATAGCGCCCGCGCGCGTGAGAAAATCCGAGTCCTTCTCCAAGTATCCGAGCGCGTCGCCGACCGCCACTACCCCCAGCACGGCGATCCCAGCCTTCCTTGCCTGCCGAGACATGGTGGCCAGATTGTCCAGCGTGCTCGACTGATACCGCGTCCTCAGGTACACGGAGACCGCTGCGCCGGCGGCGCCTTCTTGCCGTACCTCCTCCGCCGACAGGATCAGTTTTTCGTTCGCGATGGTGTCCGGCTCGGTCAGAAAGCTGTCTAGGTAACGAAACTCGTCGAACTCTTCCGGCGTCGCTTTGCCGGACTCCACTTTGGCCTGGACCGCCCGGTAGGTCGCATCAAAGTCCTTGCCGGTCCTCTGCTGGTAGGCGAGCTTGGCGGGCTCCTGTAGGTACCCCGGCACGCTCACGCTCATGGTGCAGGTGCAGCCGGAGGCGCGCAGCAAGACCGGTTTGCTGACCTGCCCGCGAAACTCGTTCCGCAGCACGCCAGGGTCGGTCATCAGCACATCTACAAACTCCAGCAGCGGCGAGAGCACCTGGCAGGGCCGCTCCAGACCCGCCACCACCCCGAAATAACGGTGGTCCGCCGCGAGCACCACGATCCGCTCCGATTTTCCGAACAGTTTTTCTAGCGCCACGAAGACCTACCTCCGCCACGGCTGCGATGATGCTGGAAGCAAAACGGACAAACGAGCTAATAGGCGAGTATAAATCAAGCCCAGGCGTTTTTGAAATGCACTCCGCTGCGGGTAGTGGGTCGTTTGCGGTCTTAAGATGTCATTCCGAGGAGCGGAGCGACGAGGAATCTGCTGTTTGTGCAAGTGCAGAAGCAGATTCCTCCCTTCGCTCGGAATGACATCTCCGGCGGGTCTTGGATCCCGCTGCGGGCGGCCAAGTTTGCGACTGGAGACAACCGGACAGGTAGATGTCACCAGTTTGAGTCCGCGCGCGACAACCCGCACGCCCGTGGGCGGTGTGCGGGAGTATAATCCGCCTCAGGAGGAAAGCGCCATGCGTGCCTTGGGAAGCGTTCTGGCGTTGCTGGCTGTGGTGGCGGTCGGCCTGTTCATCTACCGCTCGCAGCTCACGGGACCGGGCGATGTAACGCAGGGCACCGGCAACGTGCGCGCCGCCGCCGACATGACCGGCGTGAAAAACGATCTGCTGGCGATGGCGCAGGCTGAGCGCGCCCACATGGCGCTGAACGGCAGCTACGCGTCGCTGGATGAGCTGCACTCTTCGGGCGAGCTGAGTGTGGACCCGCAACGCGACCGCCAGGGCTATACCTACTCGGCCGAGATCGGAGACCGCACCTTCACCATCACCGCCAGCTACAGCGGCCCCGCCGACATGCCCAACTTCTCCATTGACGAGAGCATGCAAGTTACGCAGCGCTAACGCCGCAGCCTGCGGCGAGCGGTCCTAGCGGTACTAGGGTAGTCCCACCGGGAAATTGAGCCTCCCGACCCATTCCCAATTCCTCCTGCCGCATCCAATATAGCTATAGGCACAGGAATTGGAGGGATTTTGCCATGAGCTTCTTATTCGGTTGTCGCCATAAGAGAACAAGCTTCCCTATTACTCTGCCCAAGAACGCCCGGCAAGCCGCGCGGGCCTCGAAGACGTACATTGTTTGCCTGGAGTGCGGCCGCGAAATGCCCTACGACTGGACGGAAATGCGGGTACTCAAGCGGTGGCACGAGGGCGCGGACACACAGTCCGAGCTGCAGCACGCCCCCAGCACGGTGAGCTAAAAAAGAAGCTGAAAACTAGCCTGGGCGCTCCGGTCTAGAGCGGGGCGGGCGCGGGGGAGCCACAAATCCCGGCCGCGTCTCGGGGTGGTGCACCTGCCCGCCCAAATGGGAGGCCCACGCCACGATGCCAAAGGCGACCACGGCCAGGGCCAGTGTGCCGCGTACCAGCGCGGCCGGTGCGGCACCGGATTTCCTTTCCACCCACAGACCTGCCAACGACGCCACGCCGAGGGCTCCTATCACTACCAACGCAGCGGTGCCCCAGTCCTGATGTTCTTCGATGACATCCTGGTCCACCTCCGCCATGCCGCTCATGGTGTGCTCGGCCGGCTCCCCGGTGAAATAGGCCGGGATCGTCCCCAGCGCTGTGAGCAGGAACAGGGCTAAAGCCGCTCGCGTCATTTCCTGGGACCGCCGCACCATGGCATACAGCAGAAGCAGCATGCCGAAGACAACTCCAAAAATGGGCAGGTGATTGATCAGGAGGTGTGCTTGCGCCCAGTTCAGGCTCATCCGCTCAGCGCCTCCCTCTTGCAGTGAATCGTGACTGGCGCGCGGCTCGCCTAGGCCACCGCCTCAACCAGCGCGTGCGCTTCGGTGGACGCGGCCTCGCGGGAGGCCGCCGCATCCGACGCCGTCGGTGTGGCGCCGTGGAACCGCACTGACACGATCTTGGACACGCCCGGCTCCTGCATGGTTACACCATACATCACCGGCGCAATGGACATGGTGCGCTTGCTGTGCGTGATGAGAATGAACTGGGTGTCGCGGCTCATCTCCTGGACCAGCTCGGTGAAGCGCCCGATGTTGGCGTCATCCAGCGGCGCGTCCACCTCATCCAGAATGCAGAACGGACTCGGCTTGTAACGGAAGATCGCGACGAGCAGCGCCAGCGCCGCGAGCGCCTTCTCGCCCCCCGAAAGCAGCAACACATTTTGCAGGCGCTTGCCCGGCGGCTGCGCGATGATCTCGATTCCGGCCTCCTCCTGCCGCGCCGCGAAGACCTTTGCGGGAGCGTCGGCGGGCTCCTCCACTTCCATCAGGCGCAGCATTCCCTGCCCTCCGCCGAACAGTTGCGTGAAGGTGCGCTGGAAGTGCGCACTGATCTGCGCGAAGGCCTCGGTGAACTGCCGGTTGCAGATGGCATCAATCTCTCCGATGGCCTGCGTGGTGTCGCGAATCGAGTCCTGCAAGTCCTGCCGCTGTCTCTCCAGAAACTCGTGACGCGTGCGGCACTCTTCAAACTCTTCGAGCGCCATCATGTTGATGGGCCCCAGATTTTCGAGCTTCGTTCGGAGCTGGCGGTATTGCTCTTCTGCTTCGGCCAAAGCTTCCGGTTCGAGGGGCGTGTCTTTCTGCAGGGCTCGCTCTAGGGCCGTTCCGAAAACCGGTGCCCCCTCCGGCGGCGCTACTCCCACATCGGCCAGGGTCTCCAACTCCACTCCCAGCTCGTTGCGGCAGGTTTCGCGCAGATGATCCAACTCCGATTGCAGCCGCGCGAGCTGCACTTCCGTCGCGCTCCTCTTCTCCCGAGTCTGCTCCAACTCCTGCCGCAGCCGGGGCGCCTCCTGCTCGCGTTCCTGAACCGAGCGGCGGTGTCCGGTGGCACGGGATTCCATCTCCGCCATGCACGCGGTCAGCTCTTCGGCGCGGCGGTCCGCCGCAACGCTCTGCTCTTCCAGCGAGCGGCACTCCTGCTCCCACTGTGTTCTCTGGTCCGCCCATTGGGCACACTGCGCCGCGAGCTCCGCGCGGCGCGCCGTCAGCTGTTCGGCAATTTGCTCCAGGCGAGCCAGCGACTCCGCGGTCGTGCGTTGGCGCTCCTCCAACCCAGCCAGCCGGCTGCGCAACTCCGTTTCGCAGACCTGTGCCGCCTCCCGTTGCACCTTGCGCTCGGACGCCGCCGTCTGAATGGTCTGGACCTCCGACTCTAGCTCCGCGCGCCGCTGCTCGCACTGCGCCATCTCATAATTGTTCTGCGACCACTGGCCGCGCGTGCGCTCGGCTTCGCGCTCCAGCCGCTCCCGCTCCAGCGCCAGCAGCGCCAGCCGCTCGGCGAAGCGCCTGGCATCCGCAGCAGCTTCCTGCTGATCGCGCTCGGCGAGCATCAGTCGCTTCTCGCAATCCTGCTCCTGTTGCACAAGCCGTTGCAGCTCCGCCTGCTGCTCTGCGATTTGCTGGACCGTCCGGTTCAGCTCCGCCTCCTTGGTCTCCGCGGCGCTCTCGTTCTCGTGAAGCGTAGCCCCCAGAGTGCGCAACTCGCGCTTCAACGCCAGCGGTCCCTGGGCATCCGCCTTGCCCGCTGAAACCAGCGCGCCCTGAAACCAGATTCCTTCCGGCGTCAGGAAGTACAGCTCCGGATGCTCGGCCGCCAGCGTGCGCCCTTGCCCGGCATCTTCCACCAGGTAGCAGCGATCGAGCTTCGGCAGCAGCGATCCCGCCGTGCCGGCAAATCCGTTGGTGAACCGCACACAGCTCGCCAGCGGCCGGACACCGGCCGGAACGTTTCGCTCGCCGCGCCCGCTTCCGCTGCCATTCTGCTGGGTCGTCCGGGCAGCCGTCTCAAGCAGGAACGTGGCCCGACCGGGCAGCTCGGTGCGCAGCAGGTGCACAGCTTTCTCAGCCGAGTCCCAGTCCTTCACCACGACGTACTCCAGCTCTTCGCGCAGGAACTCTTCCACCACGCGCTCGGAGGCCGGCTCGACCTCGAGGAAATCGGCGAGCAGCCCGGCAGCTTCAAAGCGCAGCCCGGCATGCGCGCCGGCGGCGCTTCCCTCGCCGACCCGTTGCGAGGCCTGCGCCTCAAGAAGCCGCTGTACGGTTTCTGTGCTGTAGGTATGGCGCGCCAGAATCTCCTCGAGCGAGCGCAGCCGCTCACGCTGCGCCGCCAGTTCCGTGCGCAGATCTCCCAGTTTCCCTCGGCAACGGGTCTCTTTCTCCCTTGCTGCTCGCAAACTCTCTTCCAGCGCCGCGCGCTGTGTCGACACCTGCTCGCGCTCCGCGCCCTCGCCTCGCAGCAACTCCTCACTCTGCCGACAGCGCAACACGGCAGCTTCCTGCGCCGCCTCCATCTCGCTGTCTTGGCTGTCCAGCTGCCCCATTTGTTTGGTGGTCCAGCCGAGATACTGTTCTTGTTGCGATAGTTGATTCCGCAGCGCCGCCGCCTGCCCCACCGCTTCCAAAATCTCGCGGCTGAGCTGCTCCCTGCGCTGCTCCTTTTCTTCCAGGTCCTGCTGGCAGAGGCGCCCGGAAGCCTCCCAGCCCCGCAGCTCCTTTTCCAGCGCCTCCCGTTCCTGCTGCAATTGCGCCGTCACCAGGGCGCACTGCTCGCGCTCGGGCCGCTGCGCTTCTTGCCGTGCCTGGATTTGCGCCTGCTCCGCCTGCGCCTCCTCGACGCGGCGCACAGCATACGCGATTTGCTGCGCGTGCGTCGTGACCTGCCCGCGCGCGCGCTCGGCCTCCACCCGCAGCGTCGTCCGCTCCTCGGCCGCGCGGCGCAGCTCCAGCTCCAACTGTTCCAGCTGCTGGTGCAGGTCCCGTAGCGCGCCTTCGTGCTGCTCGGCGCGAACCCTCTGCTCCTCGAGCACGCCCCGCAGCAGACTCAATTCCAGCGCGGTCTGGGCAGCCTGTTCCTCCGTCTGACGGGAGCGGCTCCCCAGCACTCGTTTCAGTTGCGCCTGCACCTGTTCGCGCAGCTCTTTGTAACGCCGCGCGCGAGCGGCCTGCCGCTGCAGCGAGTGCACCTGCTTGGTGACCTCTTCCAGAATGTCGCTCACCCGCGCCAGATTCTGCTTGGAGGATTCCAGCTTGGCCCAAGCCAGTTTGCGCTTGGCCTTGAATCGGGTGATTCCGGCGGCCTCTTCAATCAGCGCGCGCCGCTCGTAGGGCTTGGCGCTGAGGATTTGCCCGATGCGCCCCTGCTCGATGATGGCGTAGGAGTCCGGCCCCAGCCCGGTTCCCAAGAAGAGCTCTTGGATATCGCGGAGCCGGCAGGCGCGGTCGTTCAACAGGTACTCGCTTTCCCCGGAAGCGAACAGCCGCCGCGCCACGGTGATGACTCCGCCATCGCCGTTGCGATTCGCTTCAGCAGCGCGTCCATTGGCCGATGCTGTGGGCGAGTCTATTGCCTCGGGGTCGAGCAGCGTCAGCTTGACCTCGGCCAGCCCGGTGGCCTTGCGCGAGGGTGTCCCGTTGAACAGCACGTCCTGCATGCGCCCGCTGCGCAGCGTCTTGGCGGACTGCTCACCAAGCACCCAGTGGATGGCGTCACTGATGTTCGACTTGCCGCATCCGTTGGGGCCGACCACCGCCGCCACGCCATTCCCGTGGAAGGCGATTTCCGTCCGGTCTGCGAACGATTTGAACCCAAGCAGCTCGACTTTTTGAAGCTTCAGCAAACTGCACCTCGCCTGTGGAAGTTCCGTTTCGGCAATTGAAATTTGAGAAGGCGCGAGAATCGCCCCAGGGATCAGAATCCGGGACAACGCTACAGTATACGGGGTCGTTGCGAGAATACACACAACATTTTGTGTGTTCCGTGCCCGGGAGAGCACCGGCAACTGTCTGGGAGGCTGTAGCGATTATAACCCTGCCGTCACAAATGCGACCGTCAATTTTTTGACAAATGAGGGTGCCTCATATGGTTCGGGCCTGACTATCCACCCTGTGGTCTAAGAGGGCACCGGTAGTGGGGGTTTTTAGGTTGAAGCAACTGAATTGAAATATTCTTTTAGGAGGAGGGCAGACATAACATTGGCTGTACCGTGCTCGATCCGCTTGAATCTGGAAGTTCCTGGGCTAATCCAGATTACGCCATCCAAAACAAAAATCTTGTAAGCAGAACCCTGGCTATTCGAGGCGAGCTTCATTCCATCCTCAAAGCCAGTGTTTTGATTTCCCCCGCTAGCTGAAGCAAATTTAGCCTCTCCTATTGCATATTTCTTGCCTGCCTTAGCCACTACATCAGGCCT
>JBGPJR010000055.1:0-9146 GCA_041485545.1 Terriglobia bacterium | reverse complement strand
TCAATGGCGGTGTTCGCTTCGCGCACCAGCTCGAACAGCACGCCGAGCGCCTGCGCCGTATTCAGATCATCATCCATCGCACTCTGAAATGCTGTGGGGAAGGCCTCCGCGCGCCGCGCGATCGCTTCGTTGATTCCTTCCGGGAACTTCGTGCTGGTCAAGCGGAAATGGAAATTTCGCAGCCGCTCAATAGAAGCAGCCGCGCCGCGCAACCCATCCATCGTAAAGTTCAGTTGTCTGCGGTACGGGACGGATGCGAGCAGGTAGCGGAGGGATTCCGGCGAGTGGCCCTGGGAGAGCAAGTCCCGCAGTGTATAGAAGTTCCCGAGCGACTTGGACATCTTCTGGCCTTCGACCAGCAGATGCTCGCAGTGCAGCCAGTAGCGCACAAAGGCCTTGCCGCTCAGAGCCTCGGACTGAGCGATCTCGTTTTCATGGTGCGGAAATATCAAATCTACGCCGCCGGCGTGAATGTCGAACGTTTCGCCGAGATACTTGGTGGACATGACCGAGCACTCAATGTGCCAGCCGGGCCGGCCAGGGCCGATCTCGCTCTCCCAGAACGGCTCGCCGGGTTTGGGCGCTTTCCACAGGACGAAATCGCGCGCGTCCGCTTTCTCGTATTCGTCCTGATCAACCCGCGCCCCGGCGCGGATGCCGGCCATGTCAATCTTCGAGAGCTTTCCGTACGCAGGAAACTTGGCGATGCGAAAGTACACCGAGCCGTCGCTGCGGTAGGTGAAACCTTTGGCCTCCAATTGCCGGATCGCGGAGACCATCTCGGTGATGTGGTCAGTGGCCCTCACCACCTTCTCGGGAGTCTCGATGCGCAGAGTGCGGGAGTCCTCCAGGAACGCCTGAATGTATCGGTCGGTGTAATCCCGCAGGGAAAGCCCTGCGGCGGCGGCGTTCTTGATGGTCTTATCGTCCACATCGGTCAGGTTCATCACTTCGGTCAGCTCATAGCCGCTCCGCCGGAGCTGCCGCCGCAGAATGTCTTCGAAGACAAACGTCCGGAAGTTGCCGATGTGGGCGTAGTCATAAACCGTCGGCCCACAGATGTACATGCGCACCTTGCGGTCGTCAAGCGGTTGGAACTCCTCCAGCCGCCCGCTCAGTGTGTTGTAAAAGGAGAGCATATCCGGAATGGCCCGCCGGCTCAGTGTCCGATTGTAGGGGCCGCGCTCCCAAGGTGTCAACGGCGGGGGGAGCGGATCGGCTGTATAATCGTATTCTTGCAGTTGTTGGCGGCCGCGCCAGGTGGGCATTTCGCGCAGGGGGACTGGCTGCATGACGGAACAGAGCGCATTCGCAACCATTGAAGAGGCCATCGAGGGTATTCGCGCTGGCCGCATGATCATTGTCGTGGACGATGAAGACCGCGAAAACGAGGGCGACCTCACCATGGCGGCGGAAAAGATCACGCCGGAAGCCATTAACTTTATGGCCAAGCATGGCCGCGGCCTGATCTGCCTGGCGCTGACGGAGCAGCGCTTGGACCACTTGCAGATTCCGTTGCAGGCTACTGAGAACACAGCGGCTTATGGAACGGCATTCTGTCAATCGATCGATGCCAAGGTGGGTGCCACAACGGGCATTTCCGCCGCCGACCGCTCCCGAACGATCCAGGTGGCGCTTGACCCGGCCACACGCCCGTCCGATCTCGCACGACCAGGCCACATCTCGCCGCTGCGAGCTCGCAAGGGAGGCGTGCTAGTCCGGGCTGGCCAGACGGAAGCATCCGTCGACTTGGCGCGGCTGGCGGGACTGGTCCCGGCCGGAGTGATCTGCGAAATCATGAACGATGACGGCACCATGGCCCGGGTCCCCGAGCTGCAGGAATTCGGCGCTCGGCACGGCTTGAAGATGATTACGGTCGCCGACGTCATCCGTTACCGGTTGCGCACGGAGCGCTATGTGCGGCGCATCGCGGAGGCTTCTTTTCCCACGGCACACGGCGTGTTTCGCATGATTGCCTACGAATCCGATCTCGATGCCGAGGCGCATATCGCGCTGGTGATGGGCGACGTCGCGGGCGATGCGCCGGTCTTGGTGCGGGTGCACTCTCATTGCCTGCTCGGAGACGTTTTTGCCTCCAGCAACTGCGAATGCCACGCGTTGGTGCAGCGGTCGCTCGAAATGATCGGCCGGGAAGGACGCGGCGTGCTCCTGTACCTGCACCAGAGCGGCCGAGGCTTTCATGTCGAGAAACTTCCCACCGGGGAGTCTCGCATCGTCTCCCACGCGCGGCCGCTTCCCAAACAGGATGAACCTGCTTTCGCGCGAAGCATTCAGCACGAGTCGGGCATCGGTGCGCAGATCCTTTCCGACCTGCAACTGCGGTCGGTGCGGCTGCTGACGAATCACCCTCGCAAAGTAGTGGCGCTGGAAGCCTACGGAATTCAGATCGCGGAACAAGTTGCCATTCCCACAAGCCATCCGGCCGTTCGGAGCTGACAGCAACATGAAGAAATGGTTTCTCGGCGTGCTAACCGGATTTTTTCTGGTGTTCCTGCTTCTGATTGCAGCAGGACTCTGGGGCTGGTATCTGCGGCAGCGCGCGCCAGAGGTGGAACCGAATTCCACGCTCGTGGTGGAGATTGAGGGTGACCTGCCGGAGCAAGCCCCCTCCGACCTACCCGGGCAGCTTCTCGGCGAGCCGGGGCAGCTGACGCTGCTTTCCGTGGTGCGGAATATCGAGAAGGCGGCGCTCGATCGCCGGATCACCGCAATCCTGCTGAAGCCACGCGACCTCGAGATGGGGTGGGGCAAATTGCAGCAACTGCGTGACGCGTTGGATGATTTTCAGAAGCACGGGAAGAAGCTCACCGCGGTTCTGGACGTTGCCGGGTCTCGCGAGTATTACCTCGCCAGCGTTGCGAAGGAAGTTACTCTTTCGCCCGCGGGTGTTCTGGACTTGAAAGGAATGCGCGCCGAAGTCATGTTCTTCAAGGACGGTCTCGCCAAGCTCGGCGTCCAGGCGGATTTGGAGCAGATCGGGGCTTACAAGAATTTTGCGGATCAGTTCAAAGATAATCACATGAGCGACGCCTTCCGCGAAGCTACCACCTCGATGCTCGACAGCATCTACGGAAACTTCATTCAGGCATTGGGAACCGCGCGCGGCAAGACTCCCGAAGAGATGCGCACCTTGATCGAGGAGACGGGTCCCTTCGAGCCGGAACGCGCCGTTGCAGCGGGGCTAGTGGATGATCTCCGCTACGAAGACGAAGTTCTGGACCGGCTCCAGCAGGAGTCGGGAGACCCGGCGCTGCACAAGGTTTCGCTGGAGGACTACGAGCGAGTGCCGGGCAGCTCCGTCGGCCTGGACAAAGGGGATCGCATCGCGCTGGTTTATGCGGTGGGCGACATTACGGCCGGGGAGGCCGGTTTCGATCCCACGCTCTCGGGCGAAACCATGGGGTCGAAGACCATGGCGGACATTTTGGATACGGTCGCGAAAGACGACAGCATCAAGGGAGTGCTGGTGCGCATTGATTCGCCCGGTGGCGATGCGTTCGCCTCCGACGATATTTGGCGGCACATGAATCGGCTCCATGACAAAAAGCCGATGGTGTTTTCCATGTCGGACACGGCGGCCTCGGGGGGCTACTACATCGCCATGACGGGCGATCCCATTGTGGCGGAGCCCGGCACGCTGACCGGGTCCATCGGGATTGTCTACGGGAAGTTGAACCTGAAGGGTCTCTACGACAAGCTGGGTATTAGCAAAGAGATCATCTCGCGGGGCCGCTTCTCCAATATGGACTCCGACTACGGCCCCTACAGCCCGGCGGAACGAGAGCGGGTGCGCGGCCTGATGAACGATTTCTATCAGGATTTCATTCGGAAGGTCGGCACGGCACGCAAGATGACTCCCGAGGAAGTCGACCGCATTGCGCAGGGACGCGTGTGGACCGGCGAGCAGGCCCAGCAGAACGGGTTGGTGGATGAGCTCGGCGGATATGACCGCGCACTGGAGCTGCTCAAGCAGAAAGCGGGGATCGCAGCGTCCGCCCCAGTCGAACTGGTTGAATTTCCGAAGCGAAAATCGCTGTGGGAACTCTTGCTGAATCGTGCCGGAGCCGAGCAGACGCATCTGCCTTCCATACTGGCGCGCTGGCTTGCGCAGTGGAAGCAGCTTGAGAGTATGGCGAGCCGCCCGCTGTGGGCCTGGCTCCCGGTTTCATTCGAGTTCCGGTAGCTGGGCTTCTGCGTACGCTTCGGCTCGGCCCATTCCTTACCCTACGATCGGAGTTGAAGATTGCTGCTTAGACTGCGACACGGAATATAGAATCCCATGCAAACACTTGCCGAAAACCGAGTTTACAATTTCAGCCCAGGTCCGGCCATGCTTCCCGAGCCGGTCATGGTTCAGATCCGGGAGGAATTCCTGAACTACAGCGGCTTAGGCGCCTCCATCATTGAAATCAGCCACCGCTCCAAACAGTTTGAAGCCGTTGTCGACGGCGCCGTCGGCCTTTTCCGCGAGTTGGTGGCCCTGCCCGACGGTTACGCAGTTCTGTTCGTGCACGGCGGGGGCAGAATGCAATTTTCGGCTGTGCCCATGAACCTGATTGGCAGAGTTCCTTCTAAGAAGGCCTTGTATGTGGAGACCGACGCCTTCTCGACCAGCGCGATCCAGGACGCAGCGTCCTACGGAGAGATTAAGGTTATCGCGAGCAGCCGGGATTCCGGCTTCGACCGCATCCCGGACGTAGCGGTGGGAAGCGTGGATCAGGACGCCGCCTATCTCCATATCACCACGAACAACACGGTCTACGGCACGCGCTGGAACCGGTTCCCGGATACGGGCAGAGTTCCCCTGGTTGGCGACGCGACTTCGGAGATTCTTTCCCGGGTCGTCGATTATTCACGGTTCGGCGTCATGTACGCGGGCATGCAAAAGAACCTGGGACCGTCGGGAACGGCGATCGTCGTGGTCCGCAAGGATCTGCTGGGGTCAGCACTACCGGTCACTCCACCGCTGTTGGACTACGCCATGGAGGACAAGAACCGCTCGCTGCTCAACACACCGAGCACCTTTAACATTTATGTCGCCAAGCTGGTGATGCAGTGGATCCAGGACAACGGAGGCGTTGCGGAGATCGAGCGCCGCAATGACAAAAAGGCGCAGCTTTTATATGACTGCCTGGACGGTTCCCAGTTCTATCGCGGCGTGGCCCAGCGGGAGCATCGCTCGATCATGAACGTCACCTTCAAGCTGCTGACCGAACCGTTGGCCGAAGAATTCGTGAAAAAGGCGGGCAAGGAAGGGCTCTACGCGCTGAAAGGGTATCGCGCCGTAGGCGGAATCCGGGCCTCCCTCTACAACGCCATGCCCGTAGCAGGTGCGGAGGCGCTCGCGTCGTTCATGAGGGAATTCGAGCGCACTTCCGGCTAGGCTGCCGCGCAAGAGAGCCGCCTGGGGGCACCGGCCGAGACTTATCGCTCGACAAAGAAGTTGTAAACCCACGCGAATAGGAAGCCGCCCACGGCGCCATCGGTCACGCCGTAGCCCGTGCCGACGAGCATGTCTCCAACCGTTCGCGTCGCATGGTAACCGGGATAAACCGAGCTCATCGTCAACAGGAAATGTTCTCCGTAAGGCGGCCAGATCAAGTTGAAGACGCCGGTGCCGAACATGCAGAACACGCCCCAGACCACCGCCCCCGTAATCGCCAGAGCGGTCGCAGAAAGTCGCATAACGATCCTCCTTGGCAGCAAGGATGCCGCTGCCCAACGGAATTCTAGCGGGTTGCCTCGCTGACCGCAACGCGGCGTGGGGGTGCTGCGCACAGTAGCGGCACTCTGGTGCGCAGCGGATCGGGGCACTCGGCTTGTCCGGCCTCCAACCGCTGTGCTAGGATGAGGGGGTTACATCGAGAGCGATAGCTCTCTGCGCAGGGGGAATTGCGTCATGTCAGGCCATTCCAAATGGGCCACCATCAAGCACAAGAAGGCGGCGACGGACGCCAAGCGCGGTTCAATTTTCACCCGCCTGATCAAGGAAATTACTGTGGCGGCGCGGCATGGAGGCGGCGATCCGGAGGGGAATCCCCGGCTGCGCACGGCGGTGCTGGCAGCGCGTAATGAGAATATGCCCGCCGACAACATCAAGCGTGCCATCCTGAGGGGCACCGGAGAGCTCCCCGGCGTGACCATCGAAGAAACCTCTTATGAAGGCTACGGGCCGCACGGTGTCGCCATGATGGTCGAAGTGGCCACCGACAACCGCAACCGGACCGTTTCGGAGATCCGGCACATCTTTTCCCGTTATGGCGGCAACCTGGGCGAGGCAGGCTGCGTGGCGTGGATGTTCCAGAAGCGCGGCTCCATCAGTATTCCCAAAAAGAGCGCCACCGAGGAGCAATTGCTCAATGTGGTGCTGGACGCGGGCGCAGACGACCTGCGCGACGATGGCGAGCAATGGGAAATCGTGAGTTCTCCGGAGGCCTTCGAAGCGGTGACCGCAGCCCTGAAGAAGGCCGGGATCGAGGTCGCCAACTCGGAAGTCACCCTCCTGCCGCAAACCTACGTGAAGCTGGAGAGAAAAAATGCGGAGCAGATGGTCAAGTTTCTGGACGCCCTGGAAGAGCACGAGGACGTGCAGCACATTTACTCCAACTTTGACTTTGACGCGCGTGAACTGGAGCAAGTGAGCGGAGGATGATCCGGATTTTGGGCATCGATTGCGGCTCGAACGCCACCGGCTATGGCTTGATCGACTCCGACGGGCGTTCCAGCGTCATGGTTGCCAGCGGCGTTATCCGAAGCCACCCGCGGTCTCCGTTTCCAGAACGTCTCCGACGTATTTCCGAGGCCTTGCGGGATCTGATCCAGACCCATTCCCCAGCGGCGATGGCCGTCGAAGGAATTTTCCATTCCGTAAATCCAAGAAGCGCCTTGCAGTTGGGGCACGTCCGAGGCGTTGCGTTGCTGGCGGCCGCGGAGTCGAAACTGCCCGTATATGAGTACGCCGCCCTGCAGATCAAATCCAGCGTCGTCGGCTACGGACATGCGGAAAAGGCGCAAGTGCAGGCGATGGTTTCCGTGCTGTTGAACCTGCGGGAGAAACCGCCGGAGGACGCCGCCGACGCGCTCGCGGTGGCACTCTGTCACGCGCACCATTCCTGGGCCTTGAAACGCCTCAGCCCCTCCGTTCCTACCCCAGCCGCTTCGCCGCGCCGGCAGCGCGTGTTCGTAACGCCCTCATGATGCCAACACGCTGGTTGCCTGTTTGCCTGATCCTGCTGCTCGGGAATCTGGCTGGAGCGGAAGGCGATTCCGCTCGCATTACCTATACCAAGGAGTTTCCCGGCAGCCAGCCGGATTATGTTGCGATTACCGTTCAAGAAAGCGGCCAGGCTTCCTACCGCACGGCGCCGAATGAGCCACCGGCGGAATTTCAACTCTCTCCCGAATCCACGCAGCAAGTCTTTGCGCTCGCGCGCAAGCTGAACTTTTTCCAGGGCGCCTCGCTCGAATCGAAGCGAAAAGTCGCTCAAATGGGAAAGAAGACGTTGATCTTTGAGAGCGGCACGGAGCGCCATGCGGCGTCTTTCAATCACACGGAGGATCTGAATGCGGTGGCCTTGAACACATTGTTTGAGGCACTCGCGCGCACGGAATGGCACCGGGATCGGCTCGAATATCTATTGCGCTTCGACCGCCTCGGAATTGTGAAAGAGTTGCTGCAGGTGGAATCGGATCTGGATCAGCGGCTGCTGGTGGAACCGGCTTTGTTGCTGCCGGTCTTGGAGAAGGTCCGCAGCGACCGCTCGCTGGTCAACGTGGCCCAGGAACGCGCTGCCGGCATGGTCCTCAAACTACAGTCGGCCAGGCAGTAGCTCGTTCTCACGAACAAGCCACGCGCCGACGACCGGGGAGCGAATGGCAACTGCTACACCTTGATGACGTTCACCAGCTCCCGCACGGCGTCCGCGCTCTTGTGCAGCGCGGCACGCTCTTCAGCCGTGAGCTTTACCTCATAGACCTGCTCAATTCCCTTGGCGCCGAGCTTACACGGCACCCCAACATAGAGACCGTTGATCCCGTATTCGCCTTCCAAATAGGCGGCGCAAGGAAGAATCTTTTTCTTGTCCTTCAAAATCGCTTCCACCATTTCTGTGATGGCCGCCGCCGGAGCATAAAAGGCACTGCCGCTCCCCAGGTACTTGACGATCTCCCCACCACCGCCGCGCGTGCGCTGGACGATGGCGTCAATCTTTGCCGCGTCGAGCAATTCTGTCAGCGGAATTCCGGCGACGCTCGAAAAGCGGACCAGCGGCACCATCTCGTCGCCGTGCCCACCCATCACAAAGGCCTGGACGTTCTCCACCGAGACGTTCAATTCCGCCGCAATGAAGGTTCGGAACCGCGCGGAATCGAGAACGCCGGCCATACCGATGACGCGGCTCTTGGGAAACTTGCTGACGCGGTACGCTACCTGGCACATAGCGTCGAGGGGGTTCGTGACCATGATCAGGATGCAGTTCGGCGAATTCGCAACAATCTGTTCGGTCGTCGCCTTGATGACTTCGTAGTTCTTGATGAGTAGATCGTCGCGGCTCATCCCGGGCTTGCGCGGAAAGCCCGCGGTAACGACGACAATGTCGGAACCGGCGGTGTCTTGGTAGCTATTGGTCCCCAGGATGTGCGAATCCGACCGGACGACGGGGCCCGATTGCAAAATATCGAGACCCTTGCCTTGCGGGATTCCTTCCAGAATATCCGTCATGACCACATCAGCAAGCTCCAACTGGGCAATGCGGAGTGCAGCAGAAGCGCCGACATTTCCCGCTCCGACAACAGTTACTTTCCTACGCATAAAATCTCCTAAAACAAAAACTGAAATAGCGGCGGCAGCGGGAACTCGTGGCTAGACGGCCACGGGAACCGGCTGCATATTCTCGATGATGGCGGTGGCGAACTCGCTGGTCTTGAGCTTGGTGGCCCCGGGCATCAGCCGCTCCAGGTCGTAGGTGACCCTCTTCTGCTGGATCGTCCGGGCGATGGCGTCTTCGATGATGTTGGCTACTTCTTTCCAGCCCATAAAGCGAAACATCATGCACCCGGACAAAACGACACTCGCGGGATTGATGACGTCCTTATCGGCATACTTCGGGGCCGTCCCGTGGGTAGCC
>JBGPJR010000054.1:0-9208 GCA_041485545.1 Terriglobia bacterium | reverse complement strand
GTCACGCGGTCCACGGTCTGCACGACCGCATCCGGCATACTGAAATCGAAGGCGACGTCCACGCCACGGAAATGCTCGGCGTTGAGCGCCTGGCCCTGCTCGTTGCCCTCAATGTCAATCTTGAAGATCACTCGATGGCCGCGCTGGAGCGCCAGTTGTTCCACCATGCGCCCCATCTTGCCGTAGCCGATCAGTGCCAGATTCATAAGGAGACGGCGGAGGCGTGTCGCGCAGCGTGTGCGCGGCTGGCGGGAAGCAAATGTTCGGCGATCTGCACGGCGTTGAGAGCCGCGCCTTTGAGCAGTTGGTCGCCGCTGACAAACATGGCAATGGAGTGGCCGGTCGGATCGCTCAGGTCCCGGCGGATGCGGCCGACCAGAATGTCGTCTTGCCCGGAGGCGTCCCGCGGCATGGGGAAATAATTCTCTTCGGCCCGGTCCACGATGCGCACACCCGGCGCCGCGCGCAGTAGCTCCTGCACCTGTTGTGGAGAGATGGGGGACTCGCATTCGAAAACCAGCGACTCGGAGTGCGCCCGCAAGACCGGAACGCGCACACAGGTCGCCGTAATCCGCATCTGTTCATCGCCAAAAATCTTGCGCGTTTCTCTGATGACCTTCAGTTCCTCCTCGTTGTAGCCGCTCGCCGGATCCATGGGCGAGTTGTGGCTGAACAGATTGAAGGCGTAAGGGTGCGGCAAGACCGTGTGCCGGTAGGTTTCGTCGTTGAGATACGCGCGCGTCGATTCCACCAGCTCGCGCATGGCGGCCGCACCGCCGCCCGAGGCCGCTTGATAGGTCGTCACGATGAGGCGGCGGATGCGGTTCCTGCGATGGATGGGCCACAGCGGCGTGATGCCAATGATGGTGGAACAGTTCGGGTTGGCGATGATGCCGCGATGATCGCGGATCCTTTCCGGATTGATCTCGGGAATGACCAGAGGGACGTTAGGGTCCATGCGAAACGCGGAGGAATTGTCAATGACGACGGCGCCGCGCTCAGCGGCCAGGGGGCAGAACTGCCGGGAAATCTTGCCTCCGGCGGAAAAAAACGCAATGTCCACGCCGTCGAAGGCCTCTGCGGTCAGCTCTTCCACACGCACCGGTTTGCCGCGAAAGGAAAGCTCCTTACCCTTCGAGCGCGCGGAGGCCAGCAAGCGGAGTTGCCCGACCGGGAAAGCGCGCCGCTCCAGGCACAGCAACAACTGGACGCCGACGGCGCCGGTGGCGCCCGCAATGGCCACTGTGGGGTTTGCGCGGATCACTCAGGCCCTTCCTGTTTGCCGTGGATCACTCCACCGCGCACCGCTTCAGGTGCTTCACCATATTGACATAAATTTCCACGGCTTGCATTAGCTCGGCCTTGGCGATCCGCTCCTTGTCCGTGTGCGCTACGTGAATCGAGCCCGGCCCGATCAGATAGGGCTTTCCCCAGGCGGTGAGCGACGGGACGTCGGTGGCAAAGGCGACCACGGTTGTTTCCATTCCCTCCATGGTGCTGAGCTTGACCGGGGGAATGTCCAAGACTTGTCTCACCGTGGCCAGGCTGCCCACCGCCTCTGTGACGGCGCGAAACAGCTCGTCTCCCGGCTGGACCAGCCGGAACATCACCTCCGCGCGAGCCGAATCGGGAATCACGTTGGGAGCCACGCCACCCTGCAAGATGCCGATGTTGTAGGTGGTCTTCCCAAGCACGGGGTCCTCCGGCAGCGGGACGAGCCGCAGCCGGTTCAGCGCTTCGAGTAGTTTCTCGGTGGCGGATTCTCCCAGCTCCGGATAGGCCGAGTGTGCCGCGCGACCCCGCGCCTCGACTTCCAGACGCAAGACCCCCTTCGTTCCCAGTGCCAGGCGATTGCCGGTGGGCTCGCCGTTGATCAGGAATTGGGATCCGCGCGGAGCCCGATTGGCGGCTAGGGCCCCGGCGCTATTGCGCTCCTCTCCGACGAGAAACAGAAGTCCAAAATCGCTAACGCCCTCCGCTCGAAGCCGTGCCGCCGCCTCTGCCTGCGCAGCCAGAATGCCCTTAGCGTCGCAGGCGCCGCGGCCATAGATGAACCGCTCATCTTCCCGCGATGAGAAGAACGGCGGAACCGTGTCGGTATGAGTGCTGAGCACGACCTGCGGCCGTCCCCAGCAGGCGAAAACGTTGGGGCGATCCGGCTCGGCCTCCTCCAGTTGCACCTCGGCACCCATCTCGGCAAGATACCCGTGAAGGAACTCCGCAATCGCCATCTCCTCACCGGAAATAGACGGTATATCAACCAGTTGCCTTGTTAATTGAAACGGATGCATAATGGCCGCGAGGGTTCTCGGGGATGTCTCTCGCCGGTGCAGGTCCGGCCCCGGAGGCCTGCGGACCGGTTAGCGCTTCTGGGCGAAGTCGCAGACGGTGCAGGAGTTGTACATGCCTCCCGCAATGCCCATCTCACGATTCTTTACGCGCTTTACCAGGCGCGTGGGCTTTCCACACTTGGGACAGGCTATTTCCACAACCGCGCGAGCTGCCCGGGTGCGGTCGGCTGTTTTCGCTTTCTCTGCCATCGAATGCCCTTTCTGAACGAATCTTGGACGAGCGGTTCCACTGCGCGGCGGGTGTGCACTCCCGTTACCCTCTTGCGCAAACGATCCACCCCTTCCGTCATTCTAACATGGGAGTTGCCAGAGACCACCCGAGGAGGCACAGGCTGAGGCCGAACGCTACGGAGATTCAAACTGGGAGCGGTCGCCCAGCTTCACGTCGAGGGTCATGCGGCTGTTGCCGCGGAAGAGTGTGACCTTGGCGGCGTCGCCCGCTTTCTTGCTGCGCAGGTAGCGATTCAGGTCCGCGGACGTTGCGATGGGGGTGCCGTCCACATCCACCAGGAGATCGCCGCCAATCACCACCTGCTGGTTGCCAATCAGCACGTACTGGCGGCCCGCACGCAAGCCGGCTTGTTCGCCCGGGCCGCCGCGTGTGACTTCAGCAATCAAGAGTCCTTGCTGGGCGGGTAGGTTCAGTAAGCCAGCCAGAGGCGGCGTGATCTCCTGTCCCACAACGCCCAGGAACGCCTGGTGGACACGCCCATCCTGAATCAGGTCCGTCAGAGCGCCCTTGGCGGAATCAATGGGAATGGCGAATCCGATCCCAAGATTCGTCTGCCCAAAAATCGCGGTGTTAATTCCAATGACTTCGCCGCGCGAGTTGAGCAGCGGCCCGCCGCTGTTTCCGGGATTGATGGCCGCGTCGGTCTGCAGGACTCCTTCCAGGACGTTGCCCTGGTCGTCGCGAATGTTGCGCCCCATCGAGCTGATGATTCCAGTCGTGAGTGTGCCCTCCAGCCCGAAGGGATTCCCGATCGCCAGGACCTTCTGTCCCACCTGCAAGGCGTCGGAGTTCCCCAGCTTCACATAGGGCAGCTTCTTGTTGGTGTCGATCTTGATCACTGCCAAATCGCCGCTGGGATCGCGTCCGATCAGCTTGGCGGTGTGGCGGCTCTGGTCGGCGAGCGTTACCTCCACTGGACAGCCACCCTCAACAGTCCGGCAAGATGGCGCGTACGCGCCGCTGACGACGTGGTAGTTGGTCACAATGTGACCCTGGTCATCAATCAGGAAGCCGGAGCCGCTCCCCTGGACCGGAAAGACGTTAAAGAAAAAATCGTACTGGATGGTGGTGCTGGTGATGTTCACCACGGCGGGGCTGACGGCTTTGTAGATCTCGATGTTGTTCTGCTCGTCGGGTGTGCCAGAGTCTCCGGCGGAGGAGCCGGCCAACACACCCGCTCCGCCGGGCGCCGCGAGCTGGGCAGCCGTGGCCGCCGCGGCCGGTTCCTGCGGTCGATGCCACAGCCACCATCCTGTGGCGGCGCCCAGTAGCGCCGCGAGCGCCAGTCTGAACCAGATCCGACCCCTCATAAGCGTTTCTCGCAACCACCTGCAAGGAGCAGTATAGGTTCCCTGCACGGCGAAAACAATCGGACCGTGGCGCTGGCGCAAAACGGGCTTTTCTTTTTGCCGAAAGGGAGAAACAATGGAAGACGAAAAGATCCAGGCAGGAGGAACGGTTGTTGACGCCAACGGGCTTGCTGGCGGCGCTGTTGCTGGCAAGTCCTGCAGCCAGCGAGCGTGTCGAGTACGCGATCACGCAGATGGTGCAGCAGGGACTCTCGCGGGAGGAGGCCGAGGCCTTGTTTCAGGACCAGCGTGTGGAACTGCTGCCGCCTCAGGTGGTGCAGCCCAGAGAGATTGACTGGGACCAGGTCATCGCGGGCCTGGTGACGGCCAGCTCCGTACAGCGGGGAAGCGAGTTTCTCGTGCGCTACCAGGAAAGCCTGGCGCGCGCCGAAGCCCAGTTTGACGTGGACCGAACCGCCCTCGTCGCCCTGCTGCGCCTGGAGAGCAACTTCGGACGCAATACGGGAGATTACGGCGCCTTCAACGTGTTTTATACGCTCCTCTCGCAGCAGGAAGAGGAGCGCCGCTGGCGCTGGGCTGCAGAGAATCTGGCGGCGCTGGCCGGCTACTGTAAGAAGGCAGCAAAGGACTGCTTTCAAGTCCGGGGCTCCTATGCTGGCGCACTCGGTGCGGCCCAATTCCTTCCATTCTCCTTGCTGCAATTCGGCGCGGACGGCAATGGGGATCACGTCGTGGACCCGTTCGAGATGGAGGATGCCATCGCCAGCGCCGCGAACTTCCTGGTACAGCACGGCTGGCACGCGGACCCGGCGCAGGCGCTGGCCAAATACTACGGCACCAGCGAGGGCTATCCCCGCGCGGTGTTTGCCTATGTCGAGGCTCTCCGGGCGGCAGTGGCCAAGCCCGCACCCGCTCCTCCTTCCGTTTCTCCCTGAGGGGCCGAACGAGCCAGTGCCTGGGGCTTCTCTCAGCGCCTCCTGCCTCATCCTGCCTTGGACATTCTCCGAATCGATACCCAGTACCGTTAGGACATTAGTACTCCAGACCTGGAATAGAACATGACTTTCGCGCCATTGCCTCCGGTCTGCCCCGGCCCTATATTGCCTGTTGAAAGGAGATTTCCTCCGTGTACATGGGAGCATCAGTTCGGCCGCCAGACAAGCTGCGAGCCACCCTCGAAGAGATGAAGCGCAAGGTGGAAGAAGAGAGGGAGGCCGCTGAAACACTCACCCGCACCTTAACCCTTCGCCGTGACCAGAGGGCCGCCACCGTGGTCCCTCGCCCCACACGCACGCCTACGGAAGTCTCTACCGGCCGCGTGGAACAGGAATTGGCCGCCGTGCGCAAGCAGCTCGAAGAGCAAAGCGCCACGACCGAGCGATGGATTCAGCAGCTCACGAAGGAGCGCGATGCGGGCCGCGGTCGGATGGCCGAGGCGGAAACCTGCGTCCGCCGGCTGCGCGATGAGCTCGCCACCGCCAACTCCCAGCTCGCCGAGCAGAAAGAGGCGGCTGAGCGCCTCATTCAGCAACTGCTCTCCGAGAAGAGCGCCAACGGCGCTGGGGAGTCTCACGAGGATCTTCTGGACCTGCGGTCGCGGACTCGCGAACTGCAGGAAGATTTGCAAGGGGCCGACCGTGGTCTGGGGGAACAGGCCCGGATCGCCGAGGAACAGCTCCAGAAACTGACCGTCGAGCGCGACGAAATCCGCGCGCGGCTGGAGGAATGGGAGACCCGGACGCGCGCCGCCGAGCAGGAGCGCGACGCCGCCCAACTGCGGCTCACCGAGCAGCGGGAGGCCGCCGAAAACCAGATTCAGCAGCTTGCCGCAGAGCGGGACGGGCTGCGCACAGAATTCACCGCCGTCGAGACTCGCGCCAGCGCAGCCGAAGGCGAGCTAGAGCAGGCCCGCCAGCATCTGAGCGAGCAGCAACAGGCCGCCGAAGAGCAAATCCAGCAGCTTACCGCGGAGCGGGACGAGAGCCGCGCGCAATTCAGCGAGGTGGATTCGCGCACCCAGATGCTGGAGACGCAGTTCGCCGAGGCTTCCGAGCAGTTCCGCGAGCAACGCGAGACGGCTCTGCAGGTCATCCGGCAGGTGGAGGCGGAACGGGACGAGCATCAGGCGCGTGCCAGCGAGCTCGAAGCGGAGGCGGCCAGCCTCGATGCAGAGCTGACCACGGCCCGTGCGCAGCTCCAGCACCAGTCCAGCCATGCGGCCTTTTCTGCTAGCGTGCGCAACGAGATGCTGGACGCTATCATGGCCATGCACTCCCAGAGCCAAAAGATTCTGGACCTGCTGCAAACCTGCGGCCCCAACACTTCTTACGGCACGGCGCAGCCCGAGGAGGCCGATGCGGCGCAGACCACTTCGTTGAAAGTGCACTGCATCCGCGGCTAGCTGCGCGCTGGCGCTGATGCAAGTGCAACGGTCCTAGGCAGGCTCCCACATCGTACTAGTACGATCCTACTAGAAGAAATGAGACTTGCTTGCTTCCTCCAAGAGCGATAGCCTCGCAACTTCAGCATGTACTGGCTAGGGCTAGGGCCGTCTGCTGAAGCTGGCGGTTAGAAAGAACCCCTCGGCTTTCTAATCACGAATCCGTCCTAAGAGGAGAAACAAGAACATTATGAAGAACGGCAGGATACTGCTTACGGTATTAGGTGGGATCGTGCTCTCGGCCGCAGCCGCCCTTGCAGGCGGCAACGGGGCGCCGAGCGGCTCCCACTACAACCTCAACATCATTGGCGTCAAGAAAGGCGCTGACTGGAATGCGGCCGCTATGGATGGGACGAACGGGCATAGCCTTTTTGTCCCGTTGTGGGGCAATGCGAAGATCAACCTGTGCGATTCCGACGCCTGCGCGGACGGCGGTTTTGAGGTGCTTGACCGCAATGGTACGGACGCCGACGGAGCTTTGTTTGCTCTGCCGAGCCCGGACCCGGACGATAACGGAACAACCGATTACTCGGTCTTTGCACGGGCGCTGGGCAAACCCGGCGGGCACGCCGATATGACCACGTGCGCCACGGACACCCAAGGCACTGCGGACCCGTCCGATGACGAGCTCGTGTGTTCGGACATTACGCTGACCCTCGACAACACGACTCGGCCCAATAAGTTCCAGAACGTCAGCAAGTATCTGCTGTTCGTCTTTGCGGACCTCGATGGCGACGGCGATCTCGACCGCGTACCGCTGTTCGGCGATGGCTTCGAGAGTTTCTACTGGGACTATGACAACTACGGATTGAAGCTGGCCCAGCTGCGCTTCTATCCCTGCAACACCACCGTTACCGACCCGGAACCGGGCAGTAACTTTATTGGGCAGACTGACAACTGCTTTAATTAAGGGGTGGATTATCCCTGGCGAGAATGGACCGCCGGTTCACGCAAGGTTAACCGGCGGTTTGTTCCCCTAGGGGGAAAGATGCGACCTCGAAATTTCTTTCTGGCGGTTCTTTTCACCGCCTCTTTGCAGGCGCAGGGGACCCCGAAGGCCGTAGTGCCGGAAACCGACTATCACTTTCCCGAGTCTCTCGCCGGGCAAGTGATTGAGCACGATTACGTCTTGCGGAATGAGGGCGATGTGCCGCTGCGCCTGCAAAAGGCGGACATGACCCCGCCGCTCCGTCCCACAAGACTCCCCGCCACTGTGGAGCCGGGTGGGGAAGCCGTGCTCCGATTCCTGCTCGACACTTCGAAAGTGAACTCCGGCGCGGGCCCTTACGAGGGCCAAGTCGTTCTTTATACCAACGATCCAACCCAGCCGGAAATCGGCCTGACCTTTCAGGGCAAAGTGGTCCCTCCGGTAGAGTTCGATCCTTTTCCCGCCTTTTTTGTCTCCACCGTCCGAGATGAGCCCAAGACTGCGAGCATTCAGATTCTCAACCACCTGCCGGAGCCCCTGAACATCCTGCGCATCGACAGTCCGAGCAGGAGATTTGCCGTGAACCTGCAGACGCTGGAACCAGGAAAACGATATCGCCTGGATCTGACGCTGCCGGGCGAGGGAGCTGCCGGAAAAAACACCGACACGATCACGTTGTTCACATCCAGCGAAAAACACCCGGTCCTGAAAATTGCCGCCAACATCCGCATCAAAGAGCGGGTGTACACGGCTCCGGAGCAACTGGATTTCGGCCTGATTTCTGAAGCCAAGCTGCAATCGAACCCGAAGCTGTTGGAGCAACTGACCCAGACCCTCATGGTGTACCAGGCTGGCGGCCAGGACTTCCAGATCACCGTCCAGACCGATGTCTCCTTTCTCCGGCTCTCCGCCGCGCGATCCCCGTTTCAGGACCGCTATCAGATTACGGTATCCGTGAATCCCGAGAATTTGACATTCGGCCCTGTGAGCGGGTCCGTCACCATTGCCACCAACGACCCGGAGTTCCCGCAGGTGGTCGTTCCGGTCAGCGCGTTCGTGGACGCCGCTCGCTAATTTCTCGGCATTTCCCAGTCTTCTAGTCGCGGCGCTGAGCCCGACGAATCTTCACTCCCGGGAACGATCTAGCCTCTGGGGTCAAATACGCCCTTATGATGAAAATAGACAATGCTTGCCGCCATGCGCATCGGCCTGGTGCGCAGCAGCCAATTGAAAAGCAGATCGCTCTGGAAGTGGTCGAATAGGAACCGCAGCAGGCGCTTGGTTCGGAAGCTTGGGTAGGAGCGAACCAGCCAATCACTTGGGTCGCCGCCGCTTCCTTGGAGATACTGCGCAATCGCTTGTCCTGCGGCCCAGCCGTGTTTCAGGGCAGTATGGATGCCGCCGGCCGTTACGGGAGAAACCATCCCCGCGGCATCCCCGACCAGCAGGACTCGCGGTGCAGCGACCGGTTGCACCAAGCCGCCGCACGGAATCGTCCCCGCGCGCACCGCAGTCGGTTGTTTTCGCCTGAAGTCAAACAGCGGTCCTATCTTTTCTAGAAAAGCCGCCATGGCGGCGGTGGCCGAAGGCTGTTCCGCGCGGACGCGCCGCGCGAGACCCACCTGCACGATGCCTACTCCTGCCACGACCCACCCGATATATCCCGGTGCAATCCTGCGATCAACCAGGCAATGCAGCTTGTCCGGTTCGGCGATCTCTACGCCTTCGTACTCATACTCAATGCCGAACAAAAACTTGGTACTTTTCCCGAGCCGTAGCACGTCGGCCACGCGCGAGTTGGTCCCGTCCGCGCCAACCAGATAGGCGGCAATTTACCGGCTATGCGTGCCCACGACATTTTGCGGGGGGTCGACCTTCTGGCCGCCCGCAGTGATGTAGATGCGACGTCGATTCGAGCCCTCGCGCGGGGTGTCAAAGGGATCTGGC
>JBGPJR010000053.1:0-9309 GCA_041485545.1 Terriglobia bacterium | reverse complement strand
TCGAGCGAGTCCGGCCCGCCGTGCGCCAGCAGCAGCACGCCGTAGAGTGGTTCCGAGTTCGTTGTCATAGAGCGTTTGGGGACTAGGCGGGCTGCGCGGAAAACCGATGCACGGCCTCCACCACCGCCTGCACGTTCTCCACCGGCGTCCCAGGAAGAATGCCGTGACCCAGATTGAAAATGTGGCCCGGACGGCCTCCCGTCGATTGCAAGATCTGCTCGACGCGCTCGCGGAGTTTGTCGGGCGGCCCGAACAACAGCGCCGGGTCGAGATTCCCCTGAATCGCCCGGTCGAAACCAATCCGCTCCCAGGCTGACGCCAGGTCCACGCGCCAATCCACTCCGATGACGTCGCCGCCCGCCTCGCGCATCAACTCCAGCAAGGAAGCCGTGCCGGTGCCGAAGTGGATCACCGGCACGCCCAGCGCCGCAGCGTTGCGGAACAGCGCGCGAGTCCCCGGCAACACGTAGCGGCGGTACTCCTCCGGGCCCAGGCAGCCCACCCAACTGTCGAAGATCTGCAGCGCCTCGGCCCCCGCGGCCACCTGGCTGCGCAGGTATTCGCTCAGCACGGCAACCAGACGGTCCACCAGCTCCTCCCATAGCACCGTCTGCTGGTACATCATCTGTTTGGTGTGCAGGAAGTCGCGACTGGCTCCGCCTTCAATCATGTAGCTGGCCAGCGTGAAAGGCGCGCCGGAAAATCCAATCACCGGGACCTTGCCAGCAAGGCTGGTGCGCGTGGCGCGAATGGCCTCCGCCACGCAATCCAGCTCGCCATTTTGCACCTGACTTAGGTTCCGCACAGCCTGCTGGGTGCGGATGGGGTCGCCGAGCACCGGTCCCTCACCCTTCACAAAGTCGAGCGACATGCCCATCGCCTGCGCGGGCAACAGCAGATCAGCGAAAATGATGGCGGCATCGACGCCCAGCTTTTCCACCGCCATCACGGTGATCTCTGCAGCCAACTCCGGCGTGCGACACAGCTCCAGCAGCGAGTGGCGTGATCGCAGGCGGCGATATTCCTCCAGGTACCGCCCCGCCTGGCGCATGAACCAAACCGGCGTACGCACCACAGGCTGGCGGCGACATGCCCGCAGAAACAGATTGGCACCCTCACTCATCGTCGCAGAAGACACGGCATTGTTCTCTCGCTCACCATCCTAGCATGAGCGAGATGCCCAGATCGTAACCCGAGCGCCGCCGCAGCACCGGGTGGGGGCAAGTGCCGGTTGCGGTATTCCAGCAAGCCTAGAGGTGGATACCGGAATCCGGCGGCTGCGGAGTCCCCGGTTGCTCCTCCCGCTGTCGTTCCTGCTCAAAGAGTTGGGGATTCACGTAGATTTTGGCGCCGTAGAGCAGCCCGATGGCCAGGGCGTCGCTGGGGCGGCAATCATAGACCTGCGTGTCTCCCGCCTTCTCCAGCGTCAGGTCCGCACGGAAGGACTCCTCTGCAAAATCCCGGATCAGAACTTTCTGAACGCGCCAGCCGTTGCGGTCCAGAAACTCCTTCAGCAGATCGTGTGTCTGCGGCCGTGGCGCCGTCTGGTGGCGCAGAGCGCGCGCGACGGCCTCGCCTTCGTTCAGTCCGATCATCATGTAGAGAACGTCCTGCGAGCGCGGTGCCTGGAGCGTGATGCTCACCCCAACGGGCGTGGCCTGCAAATCCGTTACCTTGACCTCGACCGGTTCACTGCCAGGCTGTGCGCCTAGCGCCACGATCGAATGGGTCAAAGAGAATATCAAGAGAATCGGAAGGAGAACTCGATGACTCATGCGGCCCCCTTTTTGCTGACTCTCACCCCGTTACAGAATCAAGTGCTCTCATTCTAGCGCCAGAAGAGCGCCGGTGAAAACGGGTTTCTGGCAGTTCGTCTACCGGTTATTAGGACTACGGTACCATTGCATCCGAGACGCATCTGCCTGATAATGCCGCGCGAAGCCGCAACTTTGCGCAATGGTTAGGGTTTGATGGCGTGGCTGGGGATGGTATGGCGGAAGCGGCCTGATCCCCGGTAAACAGGCATGAGGCGAACCTATTATCCGCGGTACCTGCTGGCGGGCACCCTCGCCGTCGTGCTTATCATTCCATTGCTTCCCTGGATCGCTCGGCAACCTGGGAACTTGCTGGCGCAGGAAGAGGAAATCCCGCCGGAAGCCGAGCCGGTCACGCCGCCGGAATGCCCCTACTTCACCCATTTTGAGCAGTATGAGGCCCGGGGGCCCGAGGCCTTGCAGCGCGTGGAGCTGCCCGACGCCACCTACCGCGCACTGAGCCAGGAAACCGAGCAGGTCAGCCGCGCGCTGGGCGGCATGCCGGGAGCCAGGACCGCGAACTCCGTGGGTCCGTGGATTTCGCGAATTGACTACCACATCTTTTCCCTGCTGCAGCAAAAGAACATCGCTCCGGCAAAGCTGGCGGGCGACGCCGAGTTTCTGCGCCGGGTCACCCTGGACCTGATCGGCCACATTCCCACGGCGGAGCAGGTGCAGCAGTTTGTTGCCGACACGGACCCGCAGAAGCGCGCCCGCGCCATTGACCGGCTGCTGGATTCGCCCGAATGGGTGGACCGCTGGACGATGTGGCTGGGCGATCTGCTGAAGAATAATGCCGCCTCCACCCAGATCAACCGCGGCGCCCTGGCGCGCGACGCCTTCTACCAGTGGATCAAATCGTCTTTGCAGCAGAACAAGCCCTACAACCAGATGGTTTCCGAGCTGATCACGGCGCAGGGTGACAGCTACCAGTACGGCCCCGCCAGCTTCATTGTAGGAGGGACGATGTCCATGGGACCCGCTCAGGACACCTACGACCGGCAGTGGGTGCAGACGGCCACGATGTTTCTGGGCCTGAGGAATTTCGACTGCCTGCTCTGTCATGACGGCGCCGGGCATCTGGACTCCGTCAACCTGTGGGGTTCGCGCACGACCCGAACGCAGGCCTGGGGCATGGCCGCGTTCTTCTCGCGCGCCCGCATCACGCGGCCTGGCGGCAACGGAACCGCCTACCTGGTGTCGGAGGCGGCAGCGGGAGGCTACAACCTGAACACCACTTCGGGGAACCGGCCGACGCGCGCGCCCTCGGGAACGGTGCGAAGCCCGGTGCTGCCGCGTTATCTGTTCAGCGGGCACCAAGTGGCAGCCTCAGAAAACTTCCGGCAGGTGCTGGCAGGGGAGCTGACCTCCGATCTGCAGTTTGCGCGCGCCACGGTGAATTATGTTTGGGCGCATTTCTTCGGAATCGGCATCGTGGACCCTCCCGACGCGTTCGACCTGGCTCGGCTAGACCCGCGCAATCCGCCTCCTGACCCGTGGACCGTGCAGCCTTCGCATCCGGCGCTGCTGGACGAGCTGGCGCACGGTTTCGTCAACGACAGCTATGATCTGAAGACGCTGATGCGGGAGATCACCAACTCGCAGGCCTATCAGCTTTCCTCCCGCTATGACGGCCAGTGGGATGTGACCTATACGCGCTATTATGCCCGCCACCTGGTACGGCGCCTGGAGTCGGAGGAGATGGCCGATGCCGTGGTGCAGTCCAGCGGGGTGCCCAACCCTATGACCATCGCTGGTTATACGTCCCCGTTCCAGTGGACTATGCAACTGCCCGACACTTCGCTGCCTGGCGGCACCGTGGGCACCTTCCTGAACACGTTCCTGCGCGGGGACCGCGATGAAAATCCGCGGCGGCAGGATTTATCGGTCTCGCAGGCGCTTAGCTTGATGAACGACAGCTTCGTCATCAACCGAGTGCGGGCCGCTACCAGCACGGGCCGGCTGGCGCCTCTGCTCTCCGCCAGCACCAGCAACACGCAGTTGATCCAGGCAATCTACCGGAACGTGCTGTCCCGCGATCCGGCGCAGGACGAACTCACTGCGGCGCTGGCTCTGTTCCAGACCGGCACACGGGCAACCCGGGCACAGGACCTGCTGTGGGCTCTGTATAACAAGGTGGACTTCATTTTCGATTATTGAGGCGCACCGATCGGCGAGGACAACCGTGAACCCAGAGTTCGACGATTTCTTAGAGAAGAACCCGCACCCGCACCGGCCCTTCTGGGAGCGGCCAACGCTCTCGCGCCGGCGCTTCTTACGGGTGCTGGGGACGGGCATCACCGGCTACGCCCTGTTCCAACTGGCGCGCCCGCTGCGCGTGCTGGCCAGCCTGCCCGTGGTACCGGTCAATACCGCCAGGAACTGCATCTACATTCTGCTGTCCGGCGCGCCCTCGCACGTGGACACGTTTGATCTCAAGGAAGGCTCCTGGACGCCGGCCTCATTCAATCCCACCAGTTACGGAGACATCCGCTTTCCGCAGGGCTTGTTGCCCAACGTAGCCGCACATCTAGGCGATGTCGCAATCGTCCGCTCGGCGCGCGCCTATGCCCTGGTGCACTCGCTGGCGCAAACCTGGGTGCAGATTGGCCGCAATCCGGCCTCCGCGCTGGGCTCGGTGTCGCCCAACATCGGAAGCATTGTAGCCATCGAGAAAGCTCCCGAGCGAACCCCCGGCGATATTCTTCCCGGCTTCATTTCCCTCAACGCGGGCGGGAGTCAGGTGGGCGCCGGGTATCTGGAAGTGACCTACGCGCCCTTCCTGGTGCAGCCGAGAACCGCCGGTTTGCTCAATACGATGCATCCGGATGGAAGGGAGCGGTGGCAAGGCCGCATGCAGCTCCTGCACCTGCTGGACGACCCGCTGCGGCACAACTCCCCGCTCGGCAGGCCGGCTGAGGATATGGATAATTTCTATGCCAGCGCCAGCCAGTTGATGTACAACGACGCGGTCCAGAGCGCTTTCTCCTTTACCACGGAGGAGCGCGCGCCTTACGGAAACAGCACCTTTGGCGACGCCTGCTTGATCGCCACCAAGGTGCTGCGCGCGAATCTCGGTACGCGCTTCGCGCAGATCACTTCCGGAGGATGGGACAACCACTCCAACATCTACACGGCCCTGCCCGGGCCGGCGACGACCTTCGACCGGGGCTTTGCTGCCTTGATTGACGGGTTGCGGTCAAGCGGCCTGCTGGATCAGACGCTGGTGGTGGTGGCGGGAGAGTTCGGCAGAACGGTCGGCGTGCTGAACAATCAGGCCGGACGAGACCATTTCCTGCAGCAGTTTGTCCTGTTTGCCGGGGCCGGCGTCCGCGGAGGCCGGACCATCGGAAGCACCGACACAACGGGTTCAGCGACGGAGGACCCCGGCTGGAGCCGCAACCGCGACGTGCGCCCCGAGGACGTCGAGGCCACGATCTATTCGGCGCTGGGCATCAACTGGACCACCATCCGCTACGACGACCCCTTCAAGCGCGGATTTGAGTACGTCCCCTTCGCCAACTACGACTTCTACGGACCCGTCAACGAGCTCTGGGGATGAAGTTGGCTGCAGGTTTCAGCCCGACGGCCCCACATACTTCTGCGGGTTCTCTTCAAACTTCCTCTTGCAGCCCAGCGCACAGAAGTAGTAGGTCTTGCCTTGGTAGGTCGCGGTAGCCGCGGCTTTAGATTCCTCAATCGTCATCTTGCAAACCGGATCTTGGACCATCCTCTCTCCTCCTTGAATAATACGTCCATCTGGCGCGGCGCCTGTCTCCCCGGAACAGCCCGCGCTCTACTCGCCCTCATGCTCAGACGATGGTTCGGCTTGCCCCCCGCCCTCGGGGCCGGGCTCCGCTGCCGGCAGCGGCCGCAGCAAGGAAGCGGCGACCGAAGCGGCCAGCAGGACTCCCACAACCGCCAGCGAAGCGGCAATCGGAATTTCATAATATTCGCTGAGCAGCATCTTGGCGCCGACAAAACTGAGCACACCCCCCAAGCCTACTTTCAGGTAATGGAACCTCGCGATGGCCGCCGCCACCAGAAAGTAGAGCGAGCGCAGGCCCAGGATGGCGAAAACATTCGACGTGTAAACGATAAAGGGATCTCGCGTAATGGCGAAAATTGCGGGGATCGAATCGACCGCGAACACCAGATCCGTCGCTTCCACCACCACCAGCACCAGGAGCAACGGCGTCGCATAGAGGCGGCGTTCGCGGCGCACCGTGAGCCGGGCGCCGGAGTAGTGCGAAGTTACCGGAACAAATCTCTGGAACAAACGCACGACCGGGTTGCGCTCCGGATGCACTTCCAGGTCCGTTCCCCGTAACATTTTGATTCCCGCATAGACCAGAAAAGCTCCAAACACGTAGATGATCCAGTGGAACGTCTGGATCAGAACCACTCCCAGCAGGATGAAGGCACCGCGCATGATGAGAGCCCCTAAAATCCCCCAAAAGAGCGTGCGGTGCTGGGAAGGAGGCGGAACCGCAAAGTAGCGGAAGATCAGCAGGAAAACGAAAAGGTTGTCAATGCTGAGGGAATACTCAATCAAGTAGCCGGTGAGGAACTCCAGGCCGCGCTGATGGCCGAACTCACGAAACACGAATACGCTAAAGGCCACTGCGAGCGCCACCCAAACGACGGTCCAGGTTAGGGCCTCGCGGTGGCCCACCGCGTGCGCCTTGCGATGGAAGACACCCAGGTCGAGGGCAAGCATCCCCAGCACGAATACCGTGAAGCCGATCCAGAGCCAAGGAGTGCCCACGGTGGAGGTCACGGTTGCAGACCTGCCTGTGGAGTCCCTGACGATGTGCCGCCGTTTCGCATGCTGGGCCGGAACGCCTGCGTTCGATCTCACCGTTGGGGCGCCCGGGATTTCTCCTGGACAATCCGATTCATTCTAACCTTATTGGAACGCGTGCGCGGGCATTCCGTGTGTTCATTGACACTGCCAAGTAGCTATGGCACTGTAACTAGTTATCCATCGCTGGTTGCACCGTGCCGAGCAGCGCCAGAACGGGGTGACGGGGTCGAACCATGGACACTTTGGCCGCTTTGGGACACATACTCCTGGACGCGATCCCGACGTTTCTCCTGTTTTGGATCCTCTATTTCTTTATCGAACGAATGTTCTCCCGCCCGTTGCAGCAAATCCCCCGGAAGCGACAGGAGTCTACGGCAGGCCTGCGGCAGACGGCGGAGAAGCGTCTGCAAGCCGCCGAGCAAAAGGCCACGGAGTACCAGCAAGCCCTGCGCACGGGGATGGCCGAGATTTACCGCCAGCAGGAACAGGAGCGCCAGAAGGCGTTGGAGCAGCGAGCGGAAAGCGTGCGTCAGGCGCGTCAGCGTGCCGCAGAGCGGATCGCGCAAGCAAAACAGGAACTGCAGCGCGAGGCGCTGGAGGCGGAGCGGATCCTGAAAGAGCAGAGCGAGCAAATGGCAGGCTGGATCACCCGCGCCGTGCTGGAACCAGCGAATCCTCTGGCGAGTGGCGCAGCCTCTGGGGAGGGCGCGCGTTGAGCGGGCGTCTTCAGTCAGCCAAAAGGCTCCTGGTGTTCTGTGTCCCTGCGATTCTGCTGCTGCTGGGGAGTGGACAGAGGTTATCCGCGCGCGCTCAGTCCGCGCTCACGCTGACAGGAACCGAACGGGCTCCGTTTGCCGCCGTTCTTGCGGCGCAGGGCGAGGCGGCGTCTCAATCAGAGCAGAGCGCTGCCGGGGAAGGTTCCAAAACGGAGCCCCAAGAGGAGAGTCCTTGGGGAGAGATCTTCCACTGGTTTAACTTCCTCCTGATTGTCGGCGGCATCTGGTGGATGACGCGGAAACTGCTCGTTCCGTTCTTGGAGGAACGCGGGCGGCTCATCCGGATGGACATGGAGCGGTCGGCGAAAGTCTTGTCGGAGGCGGATCAACGGCTTGCTGCCGTGGAGGCGCAGCTCAGACAGATGGATGCGGAAATGGCTGAGCTGCGGCGCGCGGCGCTCCAGGAAGCTGCGTCCGAGCGCGCCCGCATTGAAGAAGCAGCCCAAGCGGAGTCCCGCAAGGTCCTCAGCACCGCGGAGATGGAAATCGAGGCGGCCGTCAAGGCGGCGCGCCAGGACCTGAAGCGCTACGCCGCGCAACTGGCCGTCGGAGTGGCAGAGCACAAGATCCGCGCATCGCTGACGCCGCAGACCGAGCACCGCATCTTGCGTTCTTTTGTCCAGGAATTGGCCTCCTCGAAAACGGGCGGCGGCGATGGCGCTGCGGCCGTCGCCTCGCGCACGGACGGCGGTTCCCCAACCCGAAACTGAGGTTTGAGACATGCCCTCGGCTCTCGCTCTTCGATACGCGCGCGCGCTGGCAGATGTGGTGACGGTTCCGGGCGCCGCGGCTCACGACCCGCGAACGGTCGGGGAGCAACTTCGCGAGTTCGACCAGATACTCCGCGATCACGCGGAGCTGCAGATTCTGTTCACGACGCCCGCCATACCGGAAAGCAAGAAACGAGCGGTGCTCACCGAGTTGGCCCCGATGCTGGGATTGGAGCCGCATACGCTTAGCTTTTTGTTGGTGGTGTTACAACACGATCGCATGGCGCATCTCGCGGAGATTGCGGAAGCCTTTGACTCGCTGCTGAACGAACGTCTGGGCATCGTGGTCGCGGCGGTGCGTTCGGCTCGTCCGCTGGGAGAACAGGAAAAACAGGAACTGGCCTCCGCGCTCCGAGCCCGGACCGGCAAGCAGGTAGAGATGAATTTCTCACTCGATCCCGGCCTGATCGCCGGCGCCGTCGCCCAGGTGGGCAGCACCATCTATGACGGCTCGGTGCGAGGCCAATTGGAACGTCTGCGAGCCGATCTGACACGGTGATCTGGTGGTTGGCGGTTTCACCGGCCGCTAGCAGCGCAGGCCGTCCTGGCAGCGTTGTAATTCCGACGAGGAGTGGACATGGCACAGATCAAAGCGGATGAAATCAGCAAGATCATCCGCCAGCAAATCGAAAATTTTGAGGCCGCGATGAATGTCTCCGAGGTCGGCTCGGTGATCTCGGTCGGCGACGGCATCGCCCGCATCTACGGCCTGGGAAAGGTCATGGCCGGGGAGCTGGTATCGCTGCCGCACGACGTTGCCGGCATCGCCATGAACCTGGAAGAAGATCAGGTCGGCGTGGTGCTGCTGGGCGACTACACGGAGATCCAGGAAGGCGATCCGGTCCAGCGGACGGGACGCATTGTGCAGATTCCCGTGGGCGAAGCAATGATCGGGCGCGTCGTGGATTCGCTGGGCCGGCCGCTGGACGACAAGGGCCCCATCGTGACGGAGCAGTTCAATCCCGTAGAGCGCCTGGCTCCGGGCGTGGTGGACCGCCAGCCGGTGAAGGAGCCCCTGCAGACGGGCCTGAAGGCCATTGACGCGATGATCCCCATCGGACGGGGCCAGCGCGAGCTGATCATCGGCGACCGCCAGACCGGCAAGACTGCTATCGCGCTCGATGCGATCATCAATCAAAAGG
>JBGPJR010000052.1:0-9371 GCA_041485545.1 Terriglobia bacterium | reverse complement strand
GCACCAGTTTTCCAAGATCGGGCGGCTGTCGATGATCGGCGGCAACACACGCGTGAACCTGGACGTGCCGCCGTTTGTGCTGGCGTCGGATTTCAACGTCGCCGCGCGCGGCCTGAACCTGGTCGGGCTGCGCCGCGCGGGGATCGGCCGGGAAGCCATTCGGCAACTGAAGATTGCCTACCGCCTCCTCTACCGTTCGCACCTGCCGCTGGAGGGCGCCTTGGAGCGCATCGAGCGCGAGGTGCCCACGGAAGAGGCGCGGCAGTTGGTGGCTTTTATTCGCAGCTCGCAGCGCGGCATCTGCCGCGATGCGCGAGCCAAGAGCGGCCTCCAACCGGAACCATCGGCGGAGGAGTAGCGGGTTTGCTTACCGATAGAGCGACGGCTGGCCGGGAGGCCGCGTCTTCCAGCGCCGGTGAATCCACAGCCACTGGTCCGGGTAGGCGCGCACCCTGCGCTCGATGACAGCGGCCATCTGCTGCGTGGCCATTTGAATGTCGCGGGTCAAGTCTCCCGTACTGGCAATCTCCAAGGCAGGTTCGTAGAGGATGCGGTATCCCCGGGCATCCGAATCCCAAACGCAAAAGGCGGGAACCACGGCCGCTCCGCTGTGCAGGGCGATACGAGCGATACCCGCGGTCATGCAGGCGGGAATCCCGAAAAAGTTGACGAAAACTCCTTCTTCCGGAAGCGTGTTCTGATCCGCGAGGATTCCCACGGTCTCGTTGCGCGCCAAGGCAGCCAGGATGCTGCGCGCCGACTCCCGCTTCTCGATCAGGCGATTCCCGCCGGCCGTCCGGTAACGATTGACCAACTCGTTCAGCCGGGGATTATCCAAGGTGCGATGAACGACGTGCAGGCGATAACCCTTCAGGCCATGCGCGAACGCGCCCAACTCCCACGCGCCCAGATGCGCCGTAAGGAAGATGACGCCTTTGCCCTTGGCCAGCGCGGCCTCGTAGTAGTGGAGCCCGTCGAAGCGGACCAACTCGTCAACGCTCTCCGGCCTCAGAGCAGGGAAGCGGGCCGCCTCCGCGAGCATGCGTGCCAGGCTGCGATAGACTCCGCGGCAGACCTGCGTTCGCTCAGCTACAGACAACTCCGGAAGGGCCATCTTGAGGTTCTGATCGGCAACTCGCCGCAGCCGGGGGGTGAGCCAATAGAGAGTCTGAAACAACAGGGAAGAAAGGGTGCGCGACAGCCTCCGCGGAAGGAACCCCAGCCCTTTGAGGACGACCCAGGCCGCAGCGAACTCCACTCGGTGGCGTAATGGCAAGGGTGGAGCTACAACGGCTTGGCAGTCTGGCTGGCGGAGTGCTGCATCAGCAGGTTCATCAGCGGGATGGCCGCCGCGGGAGGCGTTACATTACCGTTGAGGAGGATGTCCTTAGGCTCGATCTTTCTGCCGTACAGCTCTTGGTTGTCGTCGCCCGAGGGGCGCAGTACGGCTCCATTCAACGCAATCCCTGCGAACAGCCCTTTGCTGCGCGAATAGGCTAGGACCTTCGCGGTCATTTGTGCATCGGTCGCGGCCGTAGCGTTGCGGCCCACCGGCCCGGCGGCAACCGAGGCGTCTGCTCCCAAAGTAAATTTATCCTGCAGAAGTTTCTCGATCCCCTCCGTGTTCATGAATAGCAGGACGAAGTCCGTGGCGGAGACGCCCAGTTGCAAGCCGAAACTGCCGCCCGAAAAGGAGAAGCCGGAGGGCGGGCCCCAGGCTCCGGTACCCCGGTTTTTCCGGCACAGGATATAGCCGGATCCATGCAGGCCTCCAAAGATGAACGCAGCCTTCTTGACGCTGGGGATGATTCCAATACAGGCGGCGCGAGCGATCAGGTCCTCTGGAATCCCCTTATCGGGAGTATCCATAATCTGTTGGAAGACGTTGCGCGCGGCGCCTAAGCGCTCTTCCTGTTTCTTGCTGGCAGCCCACAGAGCGGTGGCGGCAAGCACCAGCCCCATCCCCACGACAGCGGTCACGGTACGGCGCATTGGTTCACCTCGCGGCAAGAGGATCTCTCTTGGCGATTATAAGGGAAGTTGGGAGGGGTTGCCAGCACTGCGGCCCACTTTGGTGACTCGCAGTTGCGCCCAGACTTCTCGACCCGACCGCTGTAGAGCACGCCTGCCAGCTGCCCACTGCGCGCGTGGGTGTAGACCGGCATTTTTGGGGAACGGGTGCGCGGAGGCTCCGCAGCCGTGGTAAAATTCCAATATATGTCGAAAGGCAAGCGTTCACAGAAACAGTCCAAGAGTCGCAAGAAGTCATCCACCTGGCAGATGGTCGTCGCGCTGCTTGTGGTAGCTGGGCTGGCGTCGTCTTGGTTCTTGATGAGCCGGGATGCCTCCCCGTCGCCGGAGGCCGGGACCGGCACTGCAGCGCCGACCTCCACGGAGCCGCTGTCGGCCTCCTTGCGGAACCGCATGGTGCTGCCGGCCCAGCCGCGCCAGCCTCGTCCCGTTACCCTCGATCCCGCAAGCTTTGCGTCCAACCCCGATCCGGAGGTCTATCAGGCCTACAAGGCGGCCAAAGACGCGCCGGAGGTGCTGGAGCACATGGCGTGCTACTGCGGCTGCTTCGCAACTGCGGGGCACCGCAATAATCTGGATTGCTATCGGGACAACCACGGGATGACCTGAGCCCTTTGCCGATCCATCGCGCTGGAGGCGCGACGCCAGCATGAGTTGGGCACTCCCATTCAGCAGATCAAGCAGATTGTGGATGAGAAGTGGGCCCCGCCTCTGCAGTAAGTCTAGCCCCGTGACGTTCCATTCTGGTTGCCGCCCCCTTGGAAAAGCGCTTGCAGTACGGCCTTTTGGCTAATTATTGTACGTTCATCCCCCGATATAAGCAGAGATGAGGTCTATCAGTGCCTTGCGGTAGCGGTCTGTCCAAGGCCGGACTGTCGTCTCGGGCCGGAGGTTTTGGGGAAAGGGGTGACTGGATGAATTCTGCGCAACCACCCTTCTCAGGAAGGCTTAACCCGGCTACAATGGAACACCGTGGCGCGCGGGATCGCCTCAGGGCGACGGCCGGATCGCAAAATCGCTGAGGTAGCGCGGGAAGTAAGCGTGTACCCGGCCACAAGAGGTTTATGGCGGAAAAACGAGACCGCCCCCTGATTCAAGCGGGGGGTTTGAGCTTCGAAGAAATCAAGAACGCCATCGTCAAATCCTCGACCGAGAATAAGTCTCTGATCGAGTCGGTGCTGGCCGACGAGCGTGTCAGCGAGGAGGGTCTCGCCGACTCCCTGGCTGCCTACACCCGCTTCCCGCGCGTGAACCTGGCCACGGCCAGCATCGACCCGGAGGCGGTTAAGCTGCTGCCGCAGGATCTGGCCCGGAAATATTTTTGCATCCCCATCCGCGTCGAAGGGCGCAATGTCCTGGTGGCCATGGCCAATCCGACCGACTACCGCGCCATGCAGGAAATCGAGTTCACCATCGGCAAGACCATGCGCGTGCTGGTCTGCACGCGGACGGAGATTCTGGACGCCATCGAGAAGTTCTACGAGCCGGAAGACACCCTACGCGCCTTCACGGAGAATCTGGAAGACGCCAGGGACTTCCAAATCGTCACCGGCGACGGCAAAGAAGCGGACGTGGACCTCACCGAGAGCCGCAATCAGGCCGAACTGCCTCCGGTGATCAAAGTCGTCAATCTGATGATCCAGGATGCGATCGCGCAGCGGGCCACAGATATCCACATCGAGCCAACGCTCAACGACGTGCAGGTGCGCGTCCGGGTGGATGGCGTGCTCCGGCCGCTGATGCAATTGCCCAAGTGGCTGGCCAATCCGGTGAGCACCCGCATGAAGGTGCTCGCCCGCCTGGACATCGCCGAGCGGCGCCTCCCGCAGGATGGCCGCATGAAGGTCCAGCGGGAACAGAAGACTTATGACCTGCGCGTTTCTACGCTGCCCACCTTGTTCGGGGAAAAGGTCGTGCTCCGGATTCTTTCCTCCGGCCTGGAGCTGCCGACGCTCGAACAGGTGAACCTGGAAGCGAATGATCTGCGGGCGCTGATGCGGGCGCTGACGCAGCCGCAGGGCCTGATTCTGGTCACGGGGCCGACCGGAAGCGGAAAGAGCACGACGCTATACGCCTGCCTGGGCTATCGCAAGAGTGCGGAAGTGAACATCGTCACGGTCGAAGACCCGGTGGAGTACCAGATGGGGGGGCTCAACCAGGTGCAGGTCAATGTGAAGGCGGGTCTGACTTTCGCCCACTGTCTGCGGTCCATCCTGCGGCAGGACCCGGACGTGATCCTGGTCGGCGAGATGCGCGACCTGGAAACCACTGAGATCGCGTTCCATGCCGCCATGACGGGGCACCTGGTGCTCTCGACGCTGCACACCAACAGCGCCATCGCCACCATCAACCGCTTGCTCGACCTCGGTGTGGACCCGGTCCTGATCAGTTCTTCCATTACGCTGATCACGGCGCAGCGTCTGCTCCGCAAGCTCTGTGAAGAGTGCAAAGAGCCCTACGAGCCGCCGCCCGGCCTGCTGGAGCGCCTCGGCGGGACCCAGGACCCGGAGGAGACCTACTATAAGGCCAAGGGTTGCCACCGCTGCGGCGGCACGGGCTTTTCCGGCCGCATGGCCGTGCATGAGATGCTCCCGATCAACAATACGGTGCGGGAGCTGATCGTTCGCAAAGCCTCGGAATACGAGATCCAAAATGTCATGCGAGCCCGGGGAATGCGGTTCCTCCTGGAGCGGGGCATGGAAAAAGTGCGGGAGGGCAGTACGGCCGTCAGCGAACTGTTCCGGGTCTTGCAGCTGGATGAGACCGAAGGCGCCCTGGGCCGCCAGCGCTGCCCCAGCTGTCATGCCGACATTGAGGCGGACTTTGCCGTTTGCCCCAACTGCCTGACCTCGCTGAAGGTGCTTTGCCAGCGTTGCAACCAGCAGTTGAAGATGGATTGGAAGATTTGCCCGTATTGCAAGACTCGGGTTACTGAGGAAGCGGTTGTGGCGCTGCTGCCTGCCGCAACGGAAGAGCCCGAGCCGCGGGGGAAGGCGGCGGGGCCAGCCCTCTCCGGGATGGGTGAGAGCGCCGTCGTGGCGGCCCCGGCGACCGGGCTTTCCCTGCAGGCTTCCGACAGTGGCAACGGCGCGCTCTCCGCCACGGCTACAGCCAAAAAGCCCCAGATCCTCATCGTGGACGACGATCCCTCCATCCGCATGATCGTGGAGAAGTCGCTGAAGCAGCTGCCCTTCGAGATCGGCACGGAGCTTGCCTCCGACGGCTCCGAGGCAGTGCAAATTGCCGAGCGCGACCACCCGGACCTGATTGTTCTGGACGTCATGATGCCGGGGATGGATGGTTTCGAAGTCTGCCAGAAGCTGCGGTCGCAGGTGGAGACCGCCTTCATTCCCATCATGATGCTGACTGCCAACCCCAGCGAAGAGGGAAGAATCCGGGGATACATGGCCGGCTCGGACGATTATGTCTCCAAGCCCTTCAACGTCGCGGAACTGAATGCCCGCGTCACCCGGCTGCTGCGGCGCGCGTATGGAATCTCGTAAGCCAGCTCCAAAAGATCACTATGCCGTGCTGGGCGTGGACCCCGAATCCACGAGCACCGAGATCAGGAAGGCCTACCGCGCCCTAGCGCACCGCTATCATCCGGACCGGGCCGTGGCGGGAGAGGAGACCACGACCAACGCTTCCGAGCGCATGGTGGAGATCAACCAGGCGTTTGCCGTGCTCTCCGACGTCAAGCGGCGGGCCAAGTTGGATCGCGAACTGGCCCCGGAAAAGAACCCCCCGACCGCTGCGACGCAGCAGGCTGTCGAGGACTGGGAGCTTCCGGTCGCCCCTGCCAAAGACGCTCCGGTCCGGGGTCCCCGGCGCAGCAGCGCAGTGGACCAGTCGGTAGCGCAGGAGTTTGTAGGGAAAGTGAAGGCGCAGCTGCTGTCCGAATCGAGCGGACTCAAACTGCGGGAGGAGAACGTTCCCGGCTGGCGCTGGTTCCTGCAAGGAAAGAGCTGGGGGGCGAGTTACTCGATCGGCATCCGGCAGCTGCCGGCGCTGAACGCCAATGTCGCGCGCGAATGTGTCGGGGAGCTGCAGTCTCTGGTGGGGAAGCTACGGTCGTCCTGGAAAACCAACTATTTCATTTTTCTGCTGGCCTTCCAGTCGCTGAGCGAACGGGACACCGTCCTCAAGCAGCTGCGCGCCTTCTGCTCCCGCCAAGAAACCAGCAGTTCCAAGAACTGGGTTAACGTGATCGTTCTCGACCTGCGGCAGCATCAGTCGGTGCTGTGCGGCAAACGGACCGGGGATGGTCAGCACAATGCGATTCTTCGGGCGCTGGGTGTAAGCGGGTAGCCTTCCCGTACCATCCGCTCCGCTATGGCTGGGGCGCCAGGGGAATCTCGAAGTGGAACCGCGCGCCGTGTCCCGGGTCGCTCTCCGCCCAAATGCGACCCCGCTGCTGCTCGATGAGGGCCCGGCAGATCGCCAGGCCCAGGCCGCTGCCCTTTTTCGCTCCCTGCAGCTGGTGGAATCGGTCGAAGACTTTCTCTAGCTGATCGCTGGGAATCCCGGTGCCCTGGTCGATGACCGAAACGCGCACCACATTATCCACGGCGCGCGCCTGAACGCTCACCACGCTATCCGGGGGAGAATATTTCAACGCGTTGGAGAGCAGGTTGGTAATGACCTGTTCGAGCCGGTCGCGGTCCGCCATGACTTCGGGCAGCTCCGCGGGAGCGTCGGCGCGGATGGAAACCTGGTGGGCTTCCGCCAGCGCACGAAGACTCCGCATCGACTTATGGACGCATTCGGCCACGTTCAGCCGGTCGAGATGGAACTCCATCTTGCCGGATTCAATCTTGGAAATGTCGAGCAGATCGTTGATCAGGCGCACCAGCCGGTCCACGGCCGTGAGCGAAATGCCCAGCAATTCGGTCGCCTGCGCCGGGAGTTCGCCCGCATAGCCGCCCAGGAGCAGCTCCAGGGAGCCTTTGATGGAGGTCATCGGGGTGCGCATCTCGTGGGAGGCCACGGCGATGAATTCATTCTTCATCTCGTCGATCTCCCCCTCGCGCGTGGCGTCGCTGATCAAAAGCAGGTAGCCCGGTTCTCCGCCGCGGGAGTGGTAGCGTTGCACGCGAATGCGGATGAACCGGCGGTCGGGAATGCGCACCGCCACTCGCTCCACCAGGGAACCTTCGGGCGGCAGCATGATGATCCGGGCCAGGCGGCGTAGCGCCTCCCGGGCCGTGTCCCGCTCGCTGCAGCGGGCCGCAACCAGGAGCAGGTGTTGTCCCAGCACTTCGCTGGGCGGACAGTCCAGGGCGTTCGCCGCGCTGCGGTTCAGATAACGGATGCACCACTGCGCGTCCGTTACCACCACGGCGGGGGAAAGCTGGTCTAAAATGTTGTCCGGATCCGTCAAGGCATCGATCTCCCTACTGCTGAGAAAAGGCGCTCATGCTTCCGCGTTTCCTGCGGGCGACGCGTGCTCGCCGGTCTCCAGGATCTGACGGATCTCCGCCGCCAGACTCATGGGGTTGAAAGGTTTGATGAGGTAGCCCACGGCGCCCAGAGACAGGCCCTTCTGCACTTCGGAATCCTGTGCCTTTGCGGTCAGGAAAATCACGGGGATGTGGCGCAGTTCCGGGTCTTGTTTCAGCTGCCGGCACATTTCGTAGCCATCCAGTTTCGGCATCATACAGTCGAGCAAGATCAGGTCGGGCCGCTCCTGAGCGGCCTTGCGAAGACCCTCCTCGCCATCACTGGCCAGCGAGACCCGCCATCCCCCGCGGAACTGCAGACTGATCTGCGCCACTTTCCGAATATCCTCGTCGTCTTCGACCAGCAACACGTTGTGAATCTCCATTCGTTTCTCGCGTCTCGGCACCCGGCCTTACCCAGCAGGTTTCGCCCCGGGCCGCATCGCAGCATGAATCGCGCGCATCAGCGTGCCGGCATCCAGGGGACGTCGCAGGAATTGGACCGCACCCAACCGCAGGGCCGGAGGAGAAAAATCTTCGGAGACCGATATGCAAATGACCGGAATGCTCCGGACATTCTCGTTGGCCTTGAGATGCCGCAAGACCTCCAAACCCGGAAGGTCCGGCAGCATCTGGTCCAGGACAATTACGTCGGGCTGATGGCGAATCGCGAGCTCGGCGACCTGAGTGCCGGTGCTCACTTCCAAGACGAAGTGTCCGACGGACTGCAGCAGGCGGGAGATGAAGTTGCGTGTGTCCGGGTCGTCTTCCACAACCATCACCAGCCGCCGCGCGGCAAAGACCGAGGCCGGCGCCGCACTGGCACGGGCCGGCCGGGGCTGGGCCGGCGCCGTCGGAAGCGTCAAGTAGAAGATGCTGCCCTTGCTGGGCTCGCTCTTCACCCACAGCCGCCCGCCGTGCGCTTCCACGACGCCGCGACAGATCGAGAGCCCCAGTCCGGAGCCCTGATGCTGCCGCGTGGCGACTTGTTCGGCCTGCTCGAATTTCTCGAAAATCCGCGCCTGCGCTTCCGACGGGATGCCCCGGCCGTGATCCTGCACCCAGGCCAGCAGGAACTTGGAATTGTCCGGCATCGGTTCCGCACCAATCCGGACCACGCCGCCCTGGCTGGAGAACTTGATGGCGTTGGAAATCAGCTTCTCCAGAACCGTCTGCACCTGCTCGCTATCCACCGACACGAGCGGCAGTTGCGGCGCGATGCGTGTTTCCAGGCGGACTCCCGCTGCTTCCGCGTCCTTCTGTTGCCGCACGCAGGCTTTTCCCACCAGCTCGCCCATGGAAGCCGGGGCCGTTCGCAACTGGAGCTTCCCGGTTTCCACGCGGAAGATCTCCAGGATGTCGTTGACCAGCTGGATCAGCCGTTCCGTATTGCTGCTGGCGATCTCGAGCAAGTCGTGAATCGGTCCGGGGACCGGGCCCCCCGCGCCTCCCAGAACCAGGCCCACCGCGCCTCGGATGGCGGTCAGCGGCGTCCGTAACTCGTGTGACACGGTAGAAATAAACTCCCCCTTGAGGTAGTCCACTTCGGAAGCTGCCGAGGAGTTTCCCGTCGTGATCATCACGCCCACCAGGCTGCTCAATTCGCCAAAGATGGGGACACAGTACAGGCGCACGCTGCCGGCGCCGTCCCGGAGCGGGAACGTGGCGTCGTGAGCGACGGACGGCTTGCGATAGATTGCTTCCGCCGCAGCGGTAAGCTTCCCCGGAGCGGCGGTACGCTTGTCCAACTGCGCAATGATCGGGAGGAACCCGCGCGCTTTCAGGCTGTCGGTGGGGACCTCCAGAAACTGGCAGAACTGCTGGTTGGCCTGTAGGAGCGTGCCGTTGGACTCAAACAGACCGATGGGGAGATCCATGGAATTCAGGGCGGTTTCAAAGCTG
>JBGPJR010000051.1:0-9461 GCA_041485545.1 Terriglobia bacterium | reverse complement strand
GCTGCGACCAATAGCGCGCGTTCGGAAACGTGGGGACGATGCGGTCCTTCTGGCGTACCGTGTTCCATCCCGCATGATCGAAGTGCAGGTGGCAGTTGATGACGTCGGTCACCTCTTCCGGCCGCACGCCGGCGCGCTGCAAATTGTCCAGCAAGGTGAGGGGCTGGTCAACGGCGTAGCGGTCGCGGAATTTCTCCGACTGCTTGTTTCCCTGCCCGGAATCAATCAGCACGGTGTGCTTGCCGTTGCGCACGAGCAGGCATCGCGCCGCCAGGAGCACGCGGTGCCGCTCGTCGGGAGTAACTTTCTTCTCCCAAACCACCCGCGGCACGACGCCGAACATGGAGCCGCCATCCAGGCGAAAGTAGCCATCCAAAACCGGGGTGATTTCGAATTCGCCGAGCTGCAAAGAAGCCGGTTTGGTCACAGATGATTCGTAAGGCTCCGTCCAGAGTTTCGCGCTGCCTCAACCCTTGGCTGCTTTGGAACGCAACCCGGCGAGCATCTTGCGAGTCTCCTCGAGCGCACCCGGAGCGCGGGCAACCAGCCATTTCTCGTGCTTCTCGGCCAGCACTTCCAGGTTGCGGAGGTAGAGCGGGTTCTTGCGCACGTCTCGCATCGCCAGCACCACGTTCTTGACCCGCAGCCAGACGAGCAGACTCTCGCTGGTGGTTTCGAAGTAGAAGTCTTCGTCCAGCATGCCGCGATTGACGATGGCCGCCACCATGTCCCAGTAACTGGTTGCCTGGCGATAGTGCGCGTTGGCCTCGCTGCCCGGTGGGCACAACTCGCCGAATTCCTTCAACGTTTCGGCCGAGAAATTCCCCATCAGCCAGGACCGGGCCTTGCGCAGGGTTCCCTCGCGGCGCAGGTCGTAAATACGCAGTAATAATTCCGCATTATGCGGTTCCAATCGAACCATGATGCCTCCTTACTGTTTGAACTCCTATCCCTATCTCTTGGGATTTATATACTTAATTCCCTATTTCCCTAAGTTGTAGACCGGCGCAACCCCACTCTGGAGAAATGTGCATGTGGCTTTTCCGTTCTGGCCACAAACCTCTGCCTGCATCTCAATCGTCTTGAGCTGAATGAACTGCTCTGGCGATAGGTGCATAGACTCTCGATAAGCATTGTCGGCATTGGCGCGACTTTGTTCCGCCTGCAATCGCTGATCCTCTGCCAATTTACGTTGCTTCTCGGTGTTCACGCGCTGTTCCTGGGCGGCGGTCTCGATTCGCTGATGCTTAATCGCATCGGGTGGATTGGCCTTGCCCACAGTCATGGTCACCAATTTGATTGGGAGTTTCTTATCGTCCAGGAAGTGGATTAATTCATCCCGTATTTCGGCATCAATAGCATCGAGGGCCGTCGTGCTGATAGCCGTTTCGTTCATCCCCCGCTTTCGCACGGCCTGCCGGACCATCGTTTTGAATTGCTCCTCCAGATTGTTTTTGTACCAATCTGGGCCGAAGTTCTTGATGAGGCTTACCGAGTCCGTGACCTGGACGATCATAATGGCATGGAAGGTAATCGGCACACCATCAAGGGTCATCGTGTCGGGCAGCTCCGTCTCCAACTTTTGTGGTTGCATCCAGACATCCACCCCTTCCGTGGTAAAAGCGGTGAATGTTCGACCTGTTTTCACCGGCTCCGGGAGAACACCCCCATGGCCGAAAATGAGCGGCTTGGCCACCAGCACGATTTCATGCCCGGCATCGGGAGCTTGCGAGCGGCATCCAATTCCAAGCAATGCCATCACAACAACAAGCCCTAATTTGTTCATTCAACTTCTCCTGCTGTTGGCATTCGTGATTCCATCGAAATCCGCTAAGGGAGTTAGCTATATGATTCCCTATCCCTTCTTTAACGCGGCGGGCGGAGCGATGCGATCCACTCCTCCGAGGTACGGGCGGAGCACCTCGGGAATCAGGACGCTGCCGTCCTCCTGCTGGTAGTTTTCTACGATGGCGATCCAGGTCCGTCCCGTGGGCAGGCCGCTGCCGTTCAAAGTATGCACGAACTCGGATTTTCCCTTGCCGCCGGATCGGAACCGGATATTGGCGCGCCGCGCCTGAAACGCTTCGTAGTTGGTGCAGGAAGATATCTCGCGATATTGTCCCTGTCCGGGCAGCCACACCTCCACGTCGTGCGTCTTGGCGCTGCCGAAGCCCATGTCGCCGGTGCACTGGATGACCACGCGATATGGCAAGCCCAGCTTCTGGAGGATGGCTTCCGCATCGTGTGTCAGCTTCTCATGTTCCTCCCAGGAATGCTCCGGATGGGCGAACTTCACGAGCTCCACCTTCTGGAACTGGTGGTTGCGGAAGATCCCTTTCATGTCCTTGCCATAGCTACCCGCCTCGCTGCGGAAGCAGGGCGTGTAGGCAACCAGGCTGATGGGCAGGTCCGCGGCGTCGAGTGTCTCATCGCGATAAAGATTGGTTAGCGGAACCTCCGCTGTCGGAATCAGCCAGTAGTCCGTTCCCTCGAGCTTGAAGAGGTCTTCAGAAAATTTCGGCAGCTGTCCCGTTCCGAACAGACTGGCCGAGTTTACGATCGCGGGAGGAAGAACCTCGCGATATCCATGCTCCTGGACATGCACGTCGAGGAAAAAATTGGCGAGTGCCCGCTCGAGCTTCGCTCCCAAGTCCCAGTAGACCCCGAAGCGCGCCCCGGCGATCTTGGCTCCCCGCTCCATATCCAAAATGCCGAGGGATTCGCCGAGTTCCAGGTGCGTCTTCGCATCAAAGCCGAACCGGGTCGGCTCACCGAAACGCCGAATCTCGAGATTGTCCTTCTCGGATTTCCCGATTGGCACGCTTTCATGGGGGATGTTCGGCAGGTTGACGAGGACCTCGCGCATCTGGACATCCAGTTGCCCCACCTCTTGGTCCAGCAGCTGAATCCGGTCCGACAGGCTTTTCATCTCCTGAATGATGCCGCCGGCATCCCGTCCTTCTTTCTTCAAACGGCCGATCTGGTCGCTGGCCTGATTGCGCTGGTTCTTTAGCCCTTCGACCTCGGTGAGCAGCTTGCGACGCTGCTGGTCCACCTCCCGAAAATGGTCGAGCTTCAGGGACCAGCCTCGCTCGGCGAGCTTCTGCTCCAGCAGTTCCAAATGGTCGCGGACGAAGGCCAACTCGAGCACAGCTTTGCCGACAGCTCCCTGGGGAAAATCTAGGTCAAACGGTTCATTCTACACGAATTTGCCGCCGGCCGCCGTGCCACAGATCCCGTCTGTGGCGCAACTCGTTGGCACTCGGCACCTTACCGCATCGATTTACAAGCGCAAACCACTGTGTTATGATGCCCTTGGGGACGCTTAAGAGGCTGAAAGGGAACGCCGATGGCAGTCATGACTCGGGGGAAGAAGGCGCCGGCGCCGCGGCGCACGCGGCGAGGCAAGGTACCCAGTAGTTCCCTACACGGTCAGGGGGTGGCAGTATCCGTCGACGAGCGAGTGGAAGATTTGGTCCGGCGCTATCCCGCTCTGGAGTCCTCGCTGGGGCCGCTGCTATTGGAAGGCAAGAAAAAAATCCGCGACTTTCCGCCATCCGATCAGGTCCGACTGCTCCGGATGGTTTTTGCGCTGAAGAAAGCTTCCGGCCGTTAGTATCCTGCCCGCGCTGACTGCGGTTTGGTTCGATCTGTGGTCCAGTTCTCTGCCGCACCGAGCAGTGGAAATCTATTGTCTTGGTCAGCGGGATTACAGTAAGATAACCAGCTTATCATCTCGCGCCGGGCCGCGCCGCCCGGAGGAACGAAGGGGACTATGGCTTACATCATCGCCGAACCATGCATTGGAACCAAAGATACCGCCTGTGTAGACGCCTGCCCGGTGGACTGCATCCACCCGAAGAAAGACGAAGCGGGGTTCGAAGCGGCGACCCAACTCTACATTGATCCGGCGGAGTGCATCGATTGCGGCGCCTGCGTTCCGGTCTGCCCCGTCACTGCTATCTTTGCTCTCGACGAGCTTCCCGAAAAATGGAAGCAATATATCGAGTCCAACGCGGCGTACTACAAGAAGTAACGTCGCGCGGCCGCGCAGGCCAACCATTTCGGCGCAGCGCGAGTCCTCCACGCGATCCTCAAGAAACATCGCCCCGGCAGAGCTTTCCCAAGTACCGCTGAATTTTCTGCCACCCACCAACTACGCGGTCGCCTGCCTCGGCCCGCGAGTCGATTGTTGCAACGCGGGCAAATTTTGCCCCCTTTTCGTTCCCACCGAATCTATAATGGAGAAGACTTGGCGGGCGCGCGCCGGGAGAGGATCGAGTCAGGAGTCAGAGAGCACTATATATGGGAGGAGTCCCGTTTGTCGCGGCGTTTACCGCAGGGTTAGTGTCGTTTCTGTCTCCCTGCGTATTGCCGCTGGTTCCCGGCTATATCTCCATGATTTCGGGCGCTTCTGTCGCGGATCTGAAAGAAGGAGACGCCGGGCTGCTGCGCAAGGTCTTGCTGCATTCGGTGCTCTTCATTGCCGGCTTCTCCATCGTCTTCATCATCGGGGGTGCTTCGGCAAGCTGGCTGGGCCAGGTGCTGCTGTCCCGCATGGCCGTGCTCGAGAAGATCGCGGGGCTGGTGATCATTATCTTTGGCCTGCACATGACGGGCATCCTGAAAATCGGGCTGCTATATCGCGACAAGCGCTTTCACTCGGCCGGTAAGGCCGCCACGCCCGGCGGCGCATTGGTCATTGGTATGGCATTCGCATTTGGCTGGACGCCTTGCCTCGGCCCGATCTTGGCCGCCATCCTGACTCTAGCAGCGAGCCAGAACACGATTCTCGCCGGGGTATTCCTCCTGGCCGTGTACTCGGCTGGCCTGGCCGTTCCGTTCCTCCTAACGAGTCTTGGCCTGAACCATTTTTTGCGCTTCTATCAGCGCTTTCGAACGCACCTGCATCAGGTGGAGGTCTTCGGCGGCGTGATTCTGATTATTCTGGGAGCCATGATCCTGACGAACCAGTTCACGCGGCTGTCGAGCTACCTTTCATTTTTGAACCGCTTTGCACTGTAGGGGAAGGAATTTCACAATGGATTCACCGCACACTCCGGATCGCAAGGAGCAGTCCCGCAGCAGGAAGGACCAGATCCTCGGGCGGGTTCTGCTGGTGGCGGGATTGCTCCTGGTAGTCGGCGCCATCGCCGTATATCGCTACTCGCCGCAGGTCCAGCCCAGTGCGGCGGCAGCGGGCGACGCCAGTACCCCCGCTCCTCCTCCCGACATTCGCGGAACGCCGGCGGCGCAGTTTGAGCTCCCCGACATTAACGGCAAGATGGTGCGGCGCGCCGACTTCGACGGGAAAGTCCTGCTGGTAAACTTCTGGGCAACTTGGTGCGGGCCCTGCCTGATCGAGCTTCCCTGGTTCATCGAGTTTCAAAAACAGTACGGCCCGCAAGGACTGCAGGTGGTGGCCATTTCTCTGGACGAGGAAGGACTGAAGGTTGTCAAACCGTTCGTCGACAACCACGGGATGAACGCGCTCACCGTGCTGATGGGAGAAGCGCAAACGCCGGGCCTGTTCGGAGGCCTGCTGGGCTTGCCGACCACTTTCATGATCGACCGGCAGGGGAACTATTACTCCAAGCACCAGGGCCTGGCGGACCGCGCCGTCGTGGATCAGGAAATCCGCCAACTGCTCAGCGCACCTGCGCCCAGCGCGCAGGGCGCGAGCGCCAATCAGAGCCCGGTCGGTTCGCCTTCCGCATCGAAGAGCTAGGGTGTGGCGGTGTGGTCGAGTCGCTGTAGTTCATCCCAGGCGGCCTGGCGCATCGTGCGAAGCGGCGCCGGCAATCCCGTCCAATATTCAAACTGACTAGCCGCCTGGGCCAGGAACATCTCCAGGCCGGAAATCACGCGGCAGCCCTGCGCACGCGCCAGCCGCAGCAACAGAGTTTCCGGGGGGTTGTAGATCAGGTCGAAGACGGTTTCCGCAGCGATCTGCTTGCCTTGCAGCAGGCTTTCCGCTGCATTGGGCCACAGGCCGACCGGCGTGGCCTGTACCAGCAAATCAAACCGTTCCCTTCCCAACTCCTCCAGGGGAAGCGGATCCAGGTCAAAGGCCCCGGCGAAGCGCCGCACCTTGACTGGGTCGCGTCCCGTGATCGCCAGGTCGCGGCAACCCATCGCACGCAGCGCAATGACCGCAGCACGGGCCGCGCCACCGGCTCCCACGATCACGGCCTGAAAGTTTTTCGGCAGGCGCGCTCCCTTTGCCAAGCGGTATGTTTTGCGCAAGGGCCGCAGAATACCCTCCACATCCTTATTCGTGGCCTCCCAGCGTTCGCGGCGCACCCGGATGGTGTTAGCCGCTCCGGCGGCACGCACCCAGCGGTCGGCTCGCTCGACATAGCGCAAGATCGCTTCCTTGTGGGGAATGGTCACGCTGAAGCCAGCCAGCGGGTAGCGTGCTGCTGCCTCGCGAAAATCCCTCAGATCGGATACCAGCAACGGCAGGTACACTGCATCCAGCCCGAGCTTTCGGAATGCGGCGTTGTGGAGCGCCGCGCCTAGGGAGTGCCGCACCGGCGCGCCGAGCAATCCGAACAGCTTTGTGCGAGCCGTCAAGCGAGCGGCACAATACCTCTTCTGAAGCGTTTCATAGTCCAACTGTCCGGGCGCCGCGAGGGGAAAACTGCGGTCCTCCGCCTTACGGACAACGCCTGCGGCAGAAGAGCCCAGATTGGGAGCGGCATACACAAAGGCGCTGCCGCGCGAAAGCGCCAGCACGCGGCTGGGAACGCCCGCCTCTCCCATGCAGAAGGCAATCCACTTCCCTGCCTCGCCCTCCGTCGCGTTGGCCCCTTCCAGAAATTCCAGCACCGCGCAGTTGTCGGACTGCCGCGTGGCAGTCGTGACAATCTTGTAGTAATCCGCCGGAAAGCGGCGCAGGCGGCGCGCCGCTCCCTCCAACGGGCGCGTACGCTGAAAGTCGTGCCAGGACAGAATCAGCCGCACAGCGCCGTGCAACTGCGAGACGGCGGCCGGTCCCGCGGCCTCCGCCGACTCGATTTCAAGATCCGCCAAATGACAACCCCCACGGGCTGCCATTTCCAGGATCTCCAACTGCCGCGCGACGGTGCCATCGAACCTGCCTCCGCTCTCGCGGCGGCGGCAGGTCGCCTGCAGGACGGGCCTTCCTACCTGGGCCGAGCGCGCCGCAGAGTTAAGGAGTGTCTTGATAAGCGGAATCCCGTCCGAGGGATTTTTCAACCAGTCCAGGCGTAGTTCGACAAAACGACTTTGCCGGAGGGCCGCTTCCGCGCAGGTGCGCAGCGCCGCCGGAGTCTCCCCCGTGGCCGCGATGCAGATGCGTGGCAGGCTGAGCGGTTTCTTCATGGCGTTGGGTAAGGGCTCGGCATGAGACAGAGCGTCTCCATCATAAAGAATTGCCGCTGGCGCTGTCGAGTGCTGCCTGCGCAAAACGCGTTCGCGAGCCGCTAAAATCGGCTCCGGAGCGCAACCCTTTTCCGCCTGTACCCGTCCATACAGATGTGGTACTGTGGGACCAGACGCAGGAGTTCGGTAAGTTCGCATGATCCAGCGCAGGGGGTGGGGACACCTCACATGGTTAGGAGTCATTGTGGCGTCTCTGCTTTTGGCGGCGGCTGGTTGGGCGCTGCAGCAAGGACGATTCTTGATACCTCCCGAGGCCTATGACCCGGGCCCGGATGGGGAGGTTTCCACCACGGAGCCGGATCCCAGTCAGTTTGAGTACGTCTGGACGCGGCTCGCCTATGAGTCGCCGGGTTACCAGTTCTATCAAAACCACCACTCCTGGCCCACCGACTATCCCAAGGCGGACCGTCAGTTTCTCCAGGGCGTGCTGCGTTATACGCGCATTCAGGCGCGCAAACAAGAGCTGGTCCTGCGGCCGCTGGATCCGCGGCTGTTCGATTATCCTTTTGTCTACGCCGTGGAGGTAGGCCATCTCCAGTTCAGCGATGAAGAGGCCGCCCGCATGCGAGAGTATCTGTTGCGCGGCGGGTTCCTGGTGGTGGACGATTTTCATGGCACCCAGGAGTGGGCCAACTTCGAGCATGAAATCAAGAAGGTCTTTCCGGATCGTCCGATCGCGGATGTGCCGCTTGCGGACCCCATTTTCCATTGCCTGTTCGATATTCAGGAGTTATTCCAGGTCCCGGGTTTGCAATTTCTTCAAAGCGGCCGTACCTACGAGAAGGATGGTTACAACGTCCGTTACGCCGGCATCCGTGACGACACGGGTCGCATCATGGTCATGATCAATTTTAACCAGGACCTGGGCGACGCCTGGGAATGGGCCGACCTGCCGCAGTATCCGGAGCGCTATACCTCCCAGGCGTACCGTCTGGGTGTCAACTACATCGTATACGCGATGACGCACTAAGCTCTCGCTCGCAGCAGGTGGAAGTCTTCGATGTGGGATGCGATTTTCCAGTTTTTGTTTAAGTACCCGCCCGTGGCGTTTGAGCGCGGCCGGCTGGCGCTGGCATCCGGGTGGCCCGCCTGGGTGCTGCTGCTGCTGATGGTGTGCGCGGCGGCGCTGGTAGGAATCTACCTGGCCAGCCAGCACCCTCGGCTCAGTGCTCTCGCCAGGGTATTGATCTGGAGCACGCAGACACTCACGCTAGCGATCCTCCTGCTGCTCCTGTGGCGGCCGTCGCTGGTCCTTTCGACCCTGGTGCCGCAACGCAATGTCTTAGCCATTCTGGTGGATGATTCGCGCAGCATGGCGATGGCCGAGGACGGCGTGCGGCGCATCGACCGCGTGAAGGAAACGCTGGATGACTCCAGCCGGCTTCTGTCTGAACTCCGGGACAAGTTTCAGGTCCGCGAATACGCGTTCTCCAGCGCGGCGCACCGCCTAGCAAGTCCCAACGAGTTAACCGCCAACGGAACCTCCTCGCGCGTGGAAGACGCGCTGGCGGAGGTGTATTCGGAACTGCGGCATTTGCCGCTCGCCGGGATGGTCCTGGTGACCGACGGAGCGCAAAATATCGGAACCGGCTCTCCGGAGGTTTTGCAGGAAATCGAAGCGCGCAAGATCCCGGTGTACTCACTGGGCGTAGGGCGCGAGCAGTTCGACCGCGACCTGCAGCTCGAGGAGTTGGCGCTGCCGCACTCGGCTTTGCCGGGTTCCCTCATCACGGCCACCGCGACGGTGCGCCAGCACGGCTACCTCGGACAGAGCGCCAAGCTGGAAGTTCGTGAAGGCGGCAAACTGATCAAGTCCAAAGACGTTCAGTTCGGGCCGGCGGAAGTGCAGACGGTCCCGGTCAGTTTCACGCCGCAGTCCAAAGGGTTGCGGGAATACACCGTGTCCATCGTGCCTTCGCGCGACGAGCCCATCCCGCAGAACAACTCCCAATCGCGGCTGGTGGAGGTGCAGGACCGTCAGGCCAAGGTACTCTACATCGAGGGGGAGCCCCGCTGGGAATACAAGTTTATCCTCCAGGCGCTAAAACAGGAGC